>CABURZ010000011.1 GCA_902494065.1 uncultured Sneathia sp.
TAAAGAAGGTAAAATTCCTTGTGTATTTTTAGTTGATGGGCTTAAAGTTACTAAAATATTAGAAGAATATCCTAATGATTTTAATGTTACAGATGAATTAAGAGAAGATTATAGACAAGGGAAGTATAACGATTTAATAATATCAACCATAGTTAATGCCCTACTGTAATACTTTCAAAAGTCAAAAATTTTTAAAGTTTTGAAAGCGAGATAACATTAAGATAATAACAGGTATGAGAAGAGGCTATGATGTATATGTAGGTAAGTTATATCAAAAAGAAGTAGACTTTATAGCTATAAAAAATGATGAGAAAATATATATACAGGTTTGTGATAATATATCTAGTGAATTAACCCCTTTAACATCAATTAAAGATGCTTATCCTATAAATTAAAAATATAAATATGCTAGTTTTTATTAGCATATTTTATTTTGTTGCTTTTTATATTGAAAAATAGTAAAATTGATGTATAAATTGAAAGGATTAGAAAAAATGAATGAATATGACGTTATAGTAGTAGGTGCAGGTCACGCTGGTATTGAAGCAAGTCTTGCATGTGCAAGACTAGGTTTAAAAACAGGACTATTTACTATTTACCTAAATACTATTGCACTCATGAGTTGTAATCCATCTATAGGAGGGCCTGGTAAGAGTCATTTAGTAAGTGAAATAGGTATGCTAGGTGGACAAATGGCAAAACATATAGATAGATATAATCTTCAACTTAAAAACTTAAATCATACTAAAGGGCTAGCAGCAAGAATAATACGTGCACAGGCTGATAAATATGAATATAGGGTAAAAATGCGTGAAGTTGTTGAAAAACAAGAAAATTTGTCAGTAGTACAAGCTCATGTAATAGATTTAATAATAGAAAATAAAAAGGTTGTAGGTGTAGTAGATAATTTAGGAATAAAGTATAAGGCTAAAGCTGTAATATTATGTACGGGTACATTTTTAGATGGAGAATATATAATAGGAGATGTTAAGTATTCATCAGGTAGAGCAGGAGAAGTAGCATCAATTAGATTAGCAAAATCTTTAAGAGATGCAGGAGTAGTTTTAGATAGATACCAAACAGCAACACCACCAAGACTTCTTAAAAGCTCCATTGATTTTTCAAAAATGCAAAGATTAGAAGCTAGTAGTACACCTCGATATTTTTCATATGAAACACATGAAAATATGTCTAAAATGTTGCCAACTTATCTAACACATACTACAAAAGAAACTATAGATGTAACTAAACAGATGCTACAATATTCTCCTATAGTAACAGGTATAGTAAGTACAAAAGGACCAAGACATTGTCCATCACTAGATAGAAAGGTTATGAATTTTCCAGATAAATATGATCATCAAATATTTTTAGAGCAAGAATCAAGTGAAAGTGATGAAATATATATTAATGGATTCACAACAGCTATGCCACCTTTTGCACAAGAAAAGATACTAAAAACAATAAAAGGGTTAGAGCATGCAAAAATTACAAGATATGGTTATGCTATAGAATATGACTTTATACCTGCATATCAAGCTAAATATACTCTAGAATCTAAAGTTATAGAGGGGCTATATACAGCAGGGACTATTAATGGAACAAGTGGATATGAAGAAGCTGCCGCTCAAGGATTTATTGCAGGAGTAAATGCTGCAAGAAAAATTTTAGGTAAGAGTGAAATAATTTTAGATAGAAATGATGCATATATAGGTGTTATGATAGATGATATTATAACTAAAACAACGCCTGAGCCTTATAGAGTATTACCTTCACGAGCTGAGTATAGATTAACTTTAAGACAAGATAATACTTTTGTAAGATTATTAGACATATCCCGAGAAATAGGAATTTTATCTAAAGATACATTAGATTATCTTGAAAAATGTAGTAAAGATATAGAGATTGAGATAGAAAGATTAAAAGGTATTAAAATATATCCTACAAAGGAAGTAAATGAAAAATTAAATAATATTAAAAATGGAGTGTCTATGAGTTCGCCTATGAGTGCATACGAATTTTTAGGTAGACAAGAAATAGATTATGAAAATTTAAGTGAATTTATAGAAACCATTAATTTAGAACCTATAGTTATAGAACAAGTAGAAATAAATGCAAAATATCATAATTTTATACTTCGTGAAAAAAAACAAATAGAAGAGTATAAAAAATTAGAAAATATGAAAATTCCTAATGATATAGATTATGAAAATATTAAGGGATTAAGCAATATCGCAAAATCTACTCTTATTTACTCAAAACCAATAAGTATTGCAAAAGCTATGCATTTAAGTGGTGTTACGTATAATGATATTGCACTTTTGGTGGGATATATAAATGGAATTTGAAAAGATTGAATATGTATTAGATTATGATATAAAGCGAGTATTTAATGTTATATTAAAAACAAGAAGAAATATTGTTTTTAAAAACGAAAAATTAATAGAGGTGTGGTTAAAAAAGATGGAATATGAATTTATTTCATATTTTATGGAAGATAAGGCAAAAAAAATAACTATAACTATACGCTTAAAAAAATTGCAAAATACAAAAACAAGTATTTTAATAGAGTGTGAATACAAAAAAAGATCTGTTGTAGCAGATGTGTTTTCATACTTATTAATAAATGTAACTAAACAAATAAATGAATATATTGAAAATGTTAAAAAGGAGTTGAATTTGATGAATTTTAATTATAAATATACAAAAAATGCGGTAGAAAAACATGAAATAGAGGCATTAAAACCATTTGCAAATCTTGCAAAAGATATTTTAGAAAAGGGAACAGGAGCAGGATCTGATTTTTTAGGTTGGATAGATTTACCAAGAGATTATGATAAAGAAGAATTTGAAAGAATAAAAAAAGCTAGTCAAAAAATTAGATCTGATTCAGAAGCTTTAGTTGTAATAGGAATAGGTGGATCATATTTAGGTGCTAGAGCTGCTATAGAATTTTTATTACCTACATACTATAATCAGTTAAAAAAACCTGAAATATATTTTGTTGGTACAAGCATTAGTTCTAATTATTTGCATGATATAGTGGAATTAGTTAAAGATAAAGATTTTTCAATAAATGTAATTTCAAAATCAGGTACTACAACAGAACCCGCTATAGCATTTAGAGTGTTTAAAAAATTATTAGAAGAAAAATATGGTAAAGAAGAAGCATCTAAGAGAATTTATGCAACTACTGATAAGGAAAAAGGAGCATTAAAAACATTAGCAGATAGCGAAGGATATGAAACATTTGTTGTACCAGATAATGTTGGAGGTAGATTTTCAGTATTAACTGCAGTAGGATTACTTCCTATAGCAGCAGCTGGAATTGATATAGATGATCTTATGAGAGGTGCATATGATGCAAGTGTTGAATTTAAAAAGAATGAAAATTATGCAATAGATTATGCTATATTAAGAAATATTTTATACAGAAAAGGTAAATTCATGGAAATATTTGTCAATTATGAACCACGTTTACATTATGTTTCAGAATGGTTAAAACAATTGTTTGCTGAATCAGAAGGTAAAGATTTTAAAGGAATTTATCCTACATCAGCTGATTTTTCAACAGATTTACACTCAATAGGTCAATCTATACAAGAAGGTAGAAGAATGATGTTTGAAACTGTAATAAATATCAAAACTCCAGAACATGACATAGTTATAGAAAAAGATGAAAAAGACTTAGATGGACTTAACTTTTTAGCAGGGGAAACTGTAGATTATGTTAATAAAATGGCATGTAAAGGTGTTACATTAGCACACTTTGATGGTAATGTTCCTATTATAGAAGTAGAAATAGAAAAGGCAGATGCATACAATCTTGGATATCTATTCTATTTCTTTGAAAAAGCAGTTGGTATATCAGGATATTTAAATGGAATTAATCCATTTAATCAACCAGGTGTTGAAGCATACAAGAAAAATATGTTTGCACTACTAAAGAAACCAGGATATGAAAAAGAAACAAGTAGTATATTAAAAAGATTAGAAGAGGAATAATATGAAATTATATATCCTAAAGGAAAATAAGCCATATAAAGAAGTGAAATTGCATGGGGAAAATGGAATTTTTCTTTTCAAATTTGAAAAAATTCAAAGTGGATCGTATTCTTTTTATGTTACTATAGACAATAAAGTTTTGAATGTAACATATTCACATACAGCACCATTTGTAAAAACATTTGAGGCTAGTTTAGAAGAAAATGCAAGACCTAAACCTATTTCAGGATTTCAAAAAGGAACAGACCTATTAATAGAAGTAGATATAGATGAAGCAAAATTTATAATAAAGAAAACTAAGTTTACACACCTTGTAGCAAAGTTTAATGAAAAAATAGAAAGTATAGCTATATCTGGAAGTTTTAATGACTGGAAGATAGATGATTTATCATGCACTATTAAAAGTGATACTGAAGTTGAAACTACTTTAGCATTAGATAATGGATATTATGAATATAAATATATAATTAATGGTAAGTGGGAAGATTCTGAAAATAGAAAATTAACTATAGGTGAAAACGGAAATTTATTTAAAAAGGCTAATTTAGGTATAGGAAAATTTGTAGAAGAAGCAATTGATTATGATATTAATAAAATAACTAGCACACAGTATGAATTTACTTTAAGAACACAACTTAATGATGTAAGTCGTGCATATATTTGTTTGAAAGATAAAAAAAATAATATAGAAACTATAAAAGAGTTAGAAAAATTTAGTGATCAAACTAAACATTTTGATTTTTTTAAACGTATTATAAGCTTTGATGATGATAAATTTTCATTTGATCTTGTGTTCATAATAGAAGATGGAGGTATTAAAGCGTATTTTAATGGCAAAAAAATAAAATATGAAAAAAATAAAAAAAATATAGAGTTTAATAAAAATACTGTATCTAATTTTTTCTATATACCTTCATGGGCAAAAGAAGCTATATGGTATAATATTTTTCCTGAAAGATTCTATAATAAAGATACGTACAATGATCCTATATTTAATGAGCTAGGGCCTGAAAGCTTTGGAATTAACAAATTACATGAATATAAATTTATAGAAAAATATAAGTGGAAATTAAATAATATACAATTATCAAAATTTGATAGAAATAGATGGACCTCTGATTTTAGTGATAAGACTAATTGGGAAAAAATAGGAGAACAAGAATTTTCATATGATCTTAAATATGCTCGTATGTATGGTGGAGATTTATTAGGTATAAAAGAGAAAATACCATATTTGAAAGACTTGGGTATAAATTCTATATGGCTTAATCCAGTGTTTTTCTCATATCAAAATCATAAATATGGTTCAAATGATTTTAGACACATATCTCCTGATTTTGGAACTATAAGAACTACGGGTAGTAAACATAACATTAAAGTTTGTGAGAATCAAAAAACATATGTTGAAGTTTTAGGAGTAAATGCTAAGAATAACTCTGAATTAAAACTTTTAGAAATTAAACTAACAGGAGAAAATAAAGGTAAAAATGGTTATTTAGAAACAGAAGATCCGTCTACTTGGGTTTGGACAGAATCTGATTTAATCATGGTGGATTTAATAAAAGAACTACATAAAAATGGTATTAGAGTAATTTTTGATGGAGTATTTAACCATAGTAGTGAGCATCATTGGAGTTTTAATCTTGCAATGGCACAAGGAAAAGATTCAAAATATGCTAAATGGTATAAGCATATCGACTTTACATCTCATATACCTATAAGTGATGATATGAGTGAAGAAAAGGCTTATAAAACTCTTATGGAAAATAAGAAAAGATTAGATTATACATGTTGGGCAGGATTTAAGACATTACCTGAATTTGATTCTTTTAATGTGGATTATAAGGAATATATATTTAATATTGTTAGAAAATGGATGTTAGGTCCTGACGGAAAACAAAGCGATGATTTTACAGAAGATGATGGTATTGATGGATGGAGATTAGATGTACCTACTTGTCTTGAAAATCAAGATTTTTGGAAAGAATTTAGACAAGTTGTAAAGGATTGTAAAAAAGATTCTTACATTACTGGAGAAATTTGGAATAATGCAGCAGATGACGTTTCAAAAGGTGATAAATTTGATGCAGTAATGAATTATGAATGGCTAAAAACTGTTATAGGTTTTTTTATAAATAGATCACCTAATGGAGGGGTTTGCTATAAGCTAAAACCTACAGATTTTTTTAACGAATTACGTGAAAAAAGAACGTGGTATCCTTATCAAGCTTTGCTTGCTATGCAAAATTTAAATGGATCTCATGATACTGACAGACTTTATTCAAGAATAGTAAATGATAGAGTGGGTAGAGACCTAGAAGAAGGTAAACAGATAGAAAAAGGTTATAATAGTATAAGACCAGATTTAGCTAGTAATTATCATCCTAATACAACTATAGACTGGAAAAATAGTAAAATTAAACCAAAACAAATTTTAAAATTAATTTCAGTATTTCAAATGACGTATATTGGAGCACCTATGATATATTATGGAGATGAAGTTGGTATGTGGGGAGCTACAGATCCATATTGTAGAAAACCTATGTTATGGGATGAATATATGTATGATGATGAAAAAAATCCATCATACATAAATAATGGAGAAATTTATTCTCAAATACCAGATCTAGAATTATTTGCATGGTATAAAAAAATTATTTCTATTAGAAAAAATAATTCAGTTTTAATTTATGGAAAATTTAAAGAACTATTTGCAGATGATAAAAATGATGTTATAATATACGAGAGGTATGATAAAAAAACATCGATTATTACTGCGATTAATAACTCTTTTGAAGATAAGTATATAACTTTTAAGTCATACCATAAGAATAAAGAATTTTTAGACTTGTTAACAAATAATAAAATTAAAACAAAATTAGAAGGGGAAATGGATATACAACTTAATCCAAAAACAGCTATGATTTTGAAACTAAATAAGGAGGAAGATATATGATACAAAAAGATTTACTAAAAAAAGACTTATACAAAGCGGTTAATGGTAGCTGGGTAGAAAAAGCTAGTATACCCGATGATAGAGCAAGAGTTGGAGGATTTCAAGATTTAGTGTTTGAAGTTGAAGATAAATTAATAGAAGATTTTGATAACTTAAAAGAACCTAAAGGAGAAATGTTACAATTTATTAAATATTACAATCAAACAAAAGATTTTAAAACTCGTGATAAAAAAGGTGTGGAAGATTTAGAAAAATATGTTAATAAATTAGAAAAAATTAAATCGTTTTCTGATTTATTACAATTAGATAAAGAATGGCAACTAAAGGGATTACCATTAATATATGATTTTTCAGTTTATGCAGATATGTCAGATGCAACTATTAATGTACTATATCTTGATATACCAAGTATAATTTTACCAGAAAAAGGTTATTATGAAGAAGGTAATGAGCAAGGTAAAAAATTAATTGAAGTATATAAAGAAATGTTAGAAAAATTATTTAAAGTATATGGTTATTCAGAAGAAAAATATAAAAAAATAATAGATGATACAATTTTATTTGATAAACTAATGGCAGAATATATTAAAACTTCTGTTGAATTAGCAGAATATACAAAAATTAATAATCCAAGAACATTAAAGCAAGTAAAAGAATATTCTGATTGCATAGATTTTGAACAAATTATATCAAATATTATTAATGCTAAACCAGATAAGATTATAGTTACACAACCTAGATTTTTTGAAAATTATAACAAATTTGTAAATGAAGAAAATTTTGAAATAATAAAAAGTTGGCTTATATCAAAATTAATTGTTTCATTGTCAAGTTATTTAACTAGCGAAATTCGTGAAATTGGTGGTATTTATTCAAGATCTCTATCAGGAACAGCTAAAGAATTATCAGTTGATAAATATGCATATTATCTATCTACATCAATGTATTCTGAAGTAATTAGTGTATATTATGGAGAGAAATATTTTGGTGAAAAAGCAAAAAAAGATGTTAGAGAAATGGTAGAAAGTATGATAAAAGTTTATGAAAAAAGACTTAATGAAAATACTTGGCTAAATGAAAAAACAAGAAAATATGCTATAAAAAAATTGCAAACGCTAGAAATATTAGTAGGATATCCTGAAAATTATAAGGATTTATACAAAAAATTAATAGTTGATGAAAATGAAAGTTTCTTTAACAATACACTTAAATTCAGAAAAATTTTAGGGGAATATGCATTTTCTAAATGGAATACAAAAGTTGAAAAATTAGAATGGGGAATGAGTTCTAATACAGTAAATGCTTATTATAACCCATCATTAAATCATATTTGTTTCCCTGCAGCTATACTTCAAAAACCTTTTTACAGTTTAGAACAAAGTAAAAGTGAAAATTATGGAGGTATAGGTGCTGTAATAGGTCATGAAATATCTCATGCATTTGATAATAATGGAAGTCAATTTGATGAAAATGGAAATTTAAACAATTGGTGGACAAAAGAAGATTATGAAATTTTTGAATCTAAGGCAAAAGCTATGATAGATTTATTTGACGGTATACCATTTGCTGGAGATAAAATAAATGGGAAATTAACTGTTTCTGAAAATATAGCTGATGCAGGAGGACTAAGTTGTGCACTAGAAGCACTAAAAAATGGTGGAGAGTATAATTTAGAAGAATTTTTCATAAATTGGGCAAAAATATGGCGTATAAAAGCAAGACCTGAATTTTTAAGTATGATAATCAAGGTTGATGTACATGCACCAGGAGAATTACGTGCAAACATACAACCAAAAAATCTAGATGATTTTTACACAACATTTGGAATAACAGAAAAAGATGAAATGTATCTAGAACCAGAAAAAAGAGTTAATATTTGGTAGGGGGATATATGGATATAAAAGAAGCTATAATGCAAAGAAGATCTATAAGAAAGTTTGAAGATAAAAAAGTAGAAGAAAACGATATATTAGAAATTATAGAGCTTGCAAGAAGAGCTCCAAGCTCAGTTAATGGACAACAAATTAGTTTGATTTATACTATGAATAAAGATTTAATAGAAAAAATTGCAAGTTTGTCAGGAGGTCAGGCTCAAATAAGTAATTCTAAAGCATTTATAGCAATAATAGGAGATTTTTATAGAGACAAAATATACTTAGAATCAGTAGGTAAAAGTTTAACAGATGATATACATAATTTAAGAGAAATAGCTTCAGTAGATGCAGGGATAATGGCTACTATTTTAAATTTTGCTGCTATGTCTAAAGGACTTGGTTGCACTATAATAGGTGGTGTTAAACAAGAACCTAAAAAAATAGCAGAATTATTAAATTTACCAGAAGGTACATTTGTTCTATTAG
The DNA here is from genome assembly GCA_902494065.1 of uncultured Sneathia sp. Classification (GTDB taxonomy): domain Bacteria; phylum Fusobacteriota; class Fusobacteriia; order Fusobacteriales; family Leptotrichiaceae; genus Sneathia. The sequence continues at coordinate 9,322 of CABURZ010000011.1, forward strand.
GATTAACTATAGGAGTTCCAGCTAAAGGGAGCATGGATATTACCCTAAAACCTAGAATAGCTAGAAAAGCTTTTGCAATGAAAGATAAATATAATGCAGAAGTTCAAAATAATGCAATAAAAGAATATGAGGTAGTTTTAGATAAGTGGTTTAGATCTATTAATGTAGATCAACCATTGTTTGGAAAAGTTATTGAAAGGTTTTACGCAAAATAAATTTAAAGCACGTACATTTGTAGGTGCTTTATTGCGTAATAAGAAAGGTGGAGAAATGGATAATAGATTTGAATTGAACAAAAATTTAGCTCAAATGTTAAAAGGCGGAGTAATAATGGATGTTTCAACTCCAGAACAAGCTAGAATTGCCGAAAAGGCGGGGGCATGTGCAGTTATGGCATTAGAAAAAATACCAGCTGATATACGTACAGCAGGAGGGGTTGCAAGAATGAGTGATCCTGCTATGATTAGAAGTATACAAGAAGCCGTATCAATACCAGTAATGGCTAAAGCTAGAATAGGACATTTTGTTGAAGCTCAAATACTAGAAGCTATAGAAATAGACTATATAGATGAAAGTGAAGTATTAAGTCCAGCTGATGATAGATTACATATAAATAAGAGAAAATTTAATGTTCCTTTTGTTTGTGGAGCAAAAGATTTAGGAGAAGCTTTAAGAAGAATTAATGAAGGAGCTTCAATGATACGTACTAAGGGAGAACCAGGTACAGGGGATATAATACAAGCAGTTAGACATATGAGAAAAATGAATGAACAAATAAGACAAATACAAGGTATGAGTGAAGATGAATTATACTTTGCAGCTAAAGAATTAGAAGTTCCATATGATTTAGTCTTATATGTACATGAAAATGGTAAATTACCAGTAGTTAATTTTGCAGCAGGTGGAGTTGCAACACCAGCAGATGCTGCACTTATGCTGCAATTAGGAGCAGAAGGTGTATTTGTTGGATCAGGAATATTTAAATCAGGAGATCCAGAAAAAAGAGCAAAAGCTATAGTAGAAGCTGTAACAAATTACAATAATCCTAAGATGTTAGCTAAAATTTCTGAAAACTTAGGAGAAGCTATGGTAGGAATAAATGAACAAGAAATCAAAATTTTAATGGCAGAAAGAGGAAAATAATGGTTATTGCAGTATTGGCTTTGCAAGGTGCATTTATAGAGCATGAAAAAATGTTAGATAAATTAGGTGTAGAACATTTTGAAATTAGAAATAAGAATGATTTAAATAGACATTTTGATGGCCTTATTTTACCAGGTGGAGAAAGTACAGTTATGGGAAAACTTTTACATGATTTAGACTTATTTGATACATTAAAAAGTAAAATAGAAAATGGTCTTTTTGTATTTGGGACTTGTGCTGGAATGATACTTTTAGCTAAAAAGTTAAATAATGATAGTAGAGTACATTTTGGTTTAATGGATATAGAGGTTAAAAGAAATGCTTATGGTAGACAATTAGGAAGCTTTAAAACTGTAGAAGAATTTAGTGGTATAGGTAAAATTCCTATGGTGTTTATAAGAGGGCCTTATGTTGAAAAAGTTAATTCAAATGTAGAAGTTTTATCAAAAGTAAATGGAGATATAGTTGCAGTAAAGCAAAAAAATATGTTAGCTACAGCATATCATCCAGAATTGACAGATGATTTAAGTGTACATGAATATTTTATTAAAATGATTAAAGGGGAAGTATGATAGCTAGAATAAAAACAAATAGAGGGTACATAAATTTAAAATTATTAGAAAGTGTTGCACCTAAGACAGTTGAGAATTTTGTTAAATTAGCAACTTCTGGATTTTATAATGGCCTTATTTTTCATAGAGTTATAAAAGACTTTATGATACAAACAGGCGATCCAACAGGGACTGGATATGGAGGACCTGGATATGAGTTTGAAGATGAATTTAAAAAAGGTGTTGAGTTTTCAGAAAAAGGTATTTTAGCTATGGCTAATGCAGGGCCTAATACTAATGGTTCACAATTTTTCATAACTCATGTTCCCACACCTTGGCTTAATTATCATCATACAATATTTGGCCATGTTTTAAGTAATGAAGATCAAAAAGTTGTTGATGAAATTTTACAAGGTGATATTATGGAAAAGGTGGAAATTATAGATGATAAAGCTTGCTAAAAAGTTTTTTCTAGTTATAATATTAATAATATTAACTATATCTTGTTCTAAAAAAGAAATATATGTGCAAAATCAAGGTCAAGAAAGCACACAAGTGCAAGTTTTTTATGAAAAAGATACTATACATAAGTTAATATTTACTTATGATACAGCAATACATAAAATAGAATTAGCAAATAATTTAGAAGAATTAAAAAAAGGTAAAACAGAAAATGGTATTGAATTTAAAGTGAAAGTCAAGAAAAACGATACTGTTATATTTATAAAAACTATAGATTTTAAAAAAATTAGTGATAAAGACATTGATCAAAATTTAAAAAACTACAAATTTGTGATAAAGGAGCTAAAAAAGGAAGGATTCGTTAAAAAATAAATATATTCCATAAAAATTTACAAAATAATTTACTCCATATGGGATACATTGGGAGGTAAATATGAAAAAATTTTTTAAAGGGATAGCAGGAATGCTTCTGCTGTTTGGTATTATTGCTTGTGGCCCGGGTCAGAAAAAGTCTGAACAAGCTGGTAAGAATGTTGATAATCTTTTATTCCCTATGACTTATGAGTCAAATGAAAAGGAAATAAAGGGTGGAACATTTAAGATAGGTGTAATAAATTCTACGCCTATTAAAGGAATATTTAGTGGTTTGTTGCAATTGGATGCTGTGGATAGATATTTCACACAAGATACTATAGATCCAGAACTATTTTCAATTGATGGGAATTTTATGGTTACCGATCAAGGCCTAGCAAAAATTGATATAGATGTAGATAATAAAGTAGTTACATTTACACTAAGAGATAATCTAAAGTGGGACGATGGAGAGCCTTTAACAGTAGATGACTATATTTTTACTTATGAAGTTTTAGCACATCCTGATTATACTGGTGTTAGATTTGATGAAGGTATGCAACAAGTTGTTGGTATAAAAGAATATAATAAAGGTAAGGCTAAAAGCATAAGTGGATTAGAAAAAATAAGTGATACAGTACTAAAAATACACTTTAATGAAATGAGTCCAGCTATGAGAACAGGAGCTGGAGGATTAACTAGTATACTTGCACCTAAACATCAATTAAAAGATATACCAGTAAAAGATCTTGAAAAATCAGAAGCTATAAGATTACATCCAGTTGGAGCAGGTCCATATAAAGTTTCTCAAGTAATACCAGGAGAAAGCGTTGAATTTGTTCCAAATCCATACTATTTTAGAACTGAAAAACCAAGAGTAGATAAAATGGTAATCAAAGTAGTTCCTGATTCGTCAGCATTATCTTCAATTAAAAATGGAGAATATGATGCTTATAGAAATGTTACAGAAGATCTTTATGTAGAATATAAAGAATTTGATAATATACAAATTTTAGGAACACCTGCCCTATATTATCAATATTTAGGATTTAATTTAGGACATTGGGATAAGAATAAAGGTGAAAATATTGTTGATCCTAATGCAAAAATGGCTGATATTAATTTAAGAAAAGCCATGGGATATGCAATGGATGTAGAAACTGTAAATACAAGTTTTTATCACAGCTTAAGAACTAGAGCTAATTCACCTATACCTCCTATATTTGAAGAAATATATAACGATGTTAAAAGATATTCATATAATCCAGAAAAAGCAAAAGAAATATTAGATAAATCTGGTTATAAAGATGTAGATGGCGATGGTTACAGAGAAGATAAAAATGGTAAACCTTTAGAAATATTTTTTGCTATGCCTGCAGGTGGAGATGTTGCTGAACCTATATCACAACAATATATACAAAATTGGGCTAAAGTAGGATTAAAGGTAAGTTTAACTAGTGGGAGATTATTAGACGGTAATAGTTTCTGGGATAAAATAGAAAGTAATAATAAGAGTGTTGATGTTTGGATAGCAGCTTGGGGAGTTGGATCAGAATTTGATCTTAATGGTTTATATGGTAAAAAATCAGCATTTAATTTCTCACGTGTAACTACAGAAAAAAATGAAAAATTAATTAAAAAGATAAGTTCTGCTGAAACGTTGAAAGATAAAGAATTGTGGATAAAATTAATAAGAGAATGGGATGAAAATTATATGAATGAAGTATTAGGATTTTTACCTATAGGCTTTAGATATGAATTGACACCTATCAATAAGAGAGTTAAATTCTTTACAGTTTCATTAGATAGAAATGTAAAAGTAGGTAAATATGATGCCTTGACTTCACAAAATGCATATAAATCAACAAAATAAGAAAATGCGGGCTTTTCCGCATTTTTTTATTTCTAAAAATGTGGTATAATCATATTGTATAAATTCTATATGGAGGTTTTTTTGAAATGAGCAAAAAATTTATGAAAGGTATGGCAGGTTTACTTTTAATGTTAAGTATAGTAGCATGTGGACCTGGTCAAAAAAAATCAGAGATGAAATCTAATGGTGTAGATACATCACTATTTCCTGAAGTTTGGGAATCTAAAGAAAAGGAAATAAAAGGGGGAACGTATAAAATAGCTTTAATAAATGGACAACCATTTAAAGGAGTATTAAACAGTCTTTTATGGACAGATAACGTAGATGCAGATCTTGTAAGATATTTTGAACCTAATTTATTTGAGCAAGATATAAATTTTGATATTAATGATAAAGGATTAGCAAAAATAGATATCAATACTGATGAAAAGACTGTAACAATAACACTTAAAGATAATTTAAAGTGGGATGATGGAGAACCTATGACAATAGATGACTATATTTTTAGTTATGAAGTTTTAGGACATCCTGATTATACAGGTGTTAGATATAATGCGGGTGTTGCAAATGTCGTAGGTATGGAAGAATACCACGCAGGTAAAGCTAAAAGTATAAGTGGATTAGAAAAATTAAGTGACACATCTGTTAAAATCCATTTTAAAGAAATGAGTCCTTCTATGAAAAAAGGATTAGGTGGAATTAATAGTTCAATTTTACCTAAACATCAATTAAAAGATATACCAGTTGCAAAATTAGAACAATCTGATGAAGTAAGATTGCACCCAGTTGGTGCAGGACCTTTCAAAGTTGTTAAGATAATACCAGGTGAAAGTATAAAATATGCAATAAATGAGCATTATTACAAGCCAGAAGAATTACCTAAATTTGACAAATTAATAGTTAAAATTTTACCTGAAAGTTCATCAGTTTCTTCAATGAAAAATGGTGAATTTGATGAATACTTAGAAATAACTGAAAGTGTTTATCAAGGATATAAAGATTTTGATAATATTCAAACTTTGGGAAGACCAGCACTATATTATCAATATTTAGGATTTAATTTAGGATATTATGATAATAAAAAGGGTGAAAATGTAGTAGATCCTGATGCAAAATTAGCTGATATTGAATTAAGAAAAGCAATAGCTTATGCTATGGATATAGAACCAGTTACTAAGAGTTTCTATAATGGACTAAGAATTAAAGCAAATTCACCTATACCACCAGTATTTAAGGATGTATATGATCCTACACCAAGATATGACTATAATCCAGAAAAAGCAAAAGAAATATTAGATAAAGCTGGTTATAAAGATGTAGATGGTGATGGATATAGAGAAGATAAAAATGGAAAACCTCTAGAAATATTCTTTGGAGTTGCAGCTAATGCTGAAATACATGAACCTATGGCACAACATTTTATGCAAAATTGGCAAAAAGTTGGGTTGAAAGTAAGCTTAACAGGTGGAAGATTAATGGATCCACAAAGCTTCTTTGATAGATTAAGTGCTAATGATAAAGCAGTTGATATGTGGATAGCAGCGTGGGGAGTTGGAACTGCATTAGATTTAAATGAATCTTATGGTAGAAAATCATTATTTAACTTTGCACGTATAACAAGTGATAAAAATGAAGAATTATTATCTAAGATTTCATCTCTTCAAAGCTTGAAAGATCCAGAATTTAGAGTTAATGCAATAAAAGAATGGAATCAAAATTATATGGATAATATATTAGGATTTTTACCATTGACATATAAATATGAATTATTCCCTATAAATAAGAGGGTTAAGTTTAAGAGTGTATCAGTTGACCCAAGTATTTCAGAAGGAAAGAGAATGGGAATTGTATCTGAAAAAAGTTATGTATCAAGTAAATAAAGTATAAAAGTGCAGTGATGCACTTTTTTTTAAGTATTAGTAATGAAAAAAAATGCCAAATTTTAATAACAGCCTTTTTTTTATTAATAAATTTAATTTTGAAAACCCGTATAAATCTAGTCTATATTTTAAAAATTAAACAACTCTTTTAAAAAAGCGTTTTAATATTATTTGAATAATAAAATAAAATGAAGTCATAATTAAAAAATAAATTTTACAATTATAAAAAAATATGATAGTATTAATAAACAATTTTTATAGGGAGGTAATGAATGAAAAAGACAATATTAACAGGATTAACAGGATTATTATTAATGGCTGGTTTGATTTCATGCGGACCTGGACAAAGAAAGTCAGATAAAAAAGTAAAATTACTTTTTGAGCAACAATATGAATCAAAAGACCCTGAAATAAAGGGAGGAACTTACAAACAAGCAATTATAAGTTCAAGCCCATTTAGTGGACAATTATTGTCAATATTTCAATATGTAACAACAGATGGTCAATTTTCAGCACCTATTGAGCCTAAATTATTTACACCAGGAAAAGATTTTATTATCAATGAAAATGGTATGGCAAAAATAGATGTAGATGTTGACAATAAAATAGTTACAGTAACTTTAAGAGACAATTTAAAATGGGATGATGGAGAACCTTTAACAATTGATGACTATATCTATACTTATGAAGTATTAGGACATCCAGATTATACAGGTGTAAGATATAATTCTGCGATGGAAAATGTTGTAGGAATGCAAGAATATCATGAAGGTAAGGCAAAGAGTATAAGTGGATTAGAAAAAGTAAGTAATACTCAAGTAAAAATACACTTTAAAAACCTATCACCATCTATTTATAATGGTTCAGGTGGTCTAACAACTTACTTATTACCTAAACACCATTTACAAGACGTTCCTGTAAAAGATTTAGAAAAATCAGAAAAGGCTAGAACTAAAGTTGTAGGTGCAGGACCATACAAAATTAATCAAATAGTAGTTGGTGAAAGTATAGAATATGTACCTAATCCATACTATTACGAACCAAAAGAAAAACCAAGAGTAGATAAACTTATAATAAAAATTATTCCAAGTACGTCAGCACTAGCTTCAATTAAAAATGGAGAATTTGATACATATTCAGGTGTACCAGCTGATTTATATCCAGAATATAAAGACTTTAATAATATTGTAATTTTAGGAAGACCATCACTTAGTTATTCATATATAGGATTTAATTTAGGACATTGGGATAAAGAAAAAAATGAAAATATTACAGATACAAATGCTAAAATGTATGATTTAAACTTAAGAAAAGCTATGGGTTATGCAGTAAATATGGATTTAATAATTAAGAGTTTCTTTGATGGATTAGGTTTAAAGGCTAATGGAGTTATACCACCAGTGTTTGATAAATACTACAATCCAAAACCAAGATTTAATTATGATCCTGAAAAAGCAAAAGAATTATTAGAAAAAGCAGGATACAAAGATGTTGATGGCGATGGTTACAGAGAAGATAAAAATGGTAAACCTTTAGAAATATTTATGGCATATCCTGCAGGTAGTGAAATAGCAGAACCATTAGCACAACAATTTATACAAGATTGGAAAAATGTAGGATTGAAAGTAAGCTTAGTTGGAGGAAGATTATTAGAAACAAATAGCTTCTTTGAAAGAGTAAAAGCTAGTGATAAGGCAATTGATGTATGGATAGCAAGTTGGTCAGTAGGAACTTCTCTAGATTTAGGTGGAATATACGGTAGAAATTCTCAACTTAATGTTAGTCGTCTTACATCTAAAAAGAATGATGAATTAATTGATAAGACAAATTCTATAGAAGCATTAAGAGATCCAGAATATAGAATAAAAGCTATAAGAGAATGGGAAGAAAACTATTTAGAAAATGAATTAGGATACTTACCTATTAAATTTGGATATGCAGTTTCTCCATACAATAAGAGAATAAAATTTGCAACAGCTTCATATAACTCAGATGATTTTAAAGGTAAATATGATGCAGTTACAGCTACAGAACCATTTAAGTTTACAAAATAATAAAATTGGTGTAAGATATTCTTGCACCTTTTTTGATTGGAGGAAAAATGAAAAAAATATTTTTAATATTAGCATTAATTTCAACAGTTAATATTTTTTCAAAAAATTTTACTGTTATGACATATAACATTTATGGTGGAAGAAACTCAAAAGCTAGTGTTCTAGCGGAACATATAAAAGAATATAATCCAGATTTTATTTGTTTACAAGAAGTAGATAAAAATACACTAAGAAGCGGTAATACAGATTATACAAAAGATATAGCTGATATTCTAGGATATAAGTATTATTATTTTAGAAAGGCAAGAGATTTTAATTTTGGAGAGTTTGGTATTTCAATAATTTCAAAGCATCCTTTAGAAATTATTTATGTACATACATTGGCATCAACTGATGAAGAAAAAAGACAAGTTGTTATGACAAAGTTAAAAGATGAAGATATTTTAATAGTAAACACACATTTAAGCTTTGAAGAAAAAGAAAATAAAGAACAAATTAATGAGCTTATTAGAGTTATAGATAGCGTAAAATCAAAAAATAAAATTATTTGCGGAGATTTTAATGTTTTACCTAAAACACAAGGATATGAAAATTTGGTCAAAAATTTTGTAGATACATATTCAGATTTAGAAAAACCTCGTATAGATTATATTTTTACGAATAATAAAAAACTTATGATAAAAAAATCCTCATTTTTGGATAAAGAAAAAGACTTGTCGGATCATTTGCCCTACCAAGTCGAATTTGAATTTTAAATTTTTTTGAACTTTAAAAATGCACTGATAAATTCATCAATATCACCATCTAAGACTTTATCAACATTACCATCTTCATATTTAGTACGATGATCTTTTACTAATTTATACGGTTGCATTACATAAGATCTTATTTGGCTACCCCATTCAATTTTGTTTTCTTCACCTTTTATATCTTTTATTTCTTGTCTTTTTTTCTCTTGTTCTACTTCAAATAGTTTTGCTTTTAATACCTTCATGGCAGATTCTTTATTCTTTATTTGAGATCTTTCATTTTGACAAGTTACAACGATTCCTGTTGGAATATGAGTAATACGAACAGCAGAATCTGTAGTATTAACGTGCTGTCCACCAGCACCTGATGACCTATATGTATCTATTTCAAGATCACTCATATTAAGGTGTATGTCTAAGTCGTCTTCAATTTCTGGTATTACATTTACAGCTGCAAATGATGTATGACGTCTTGCATTTGAATCAAATGGAGAAATTCTTACTAATCTGTGAACTCCTTTTTCACAACTTAATAGACCGTATGCATATTCTCCTTTTACGTTAAATGTTATAGATTTTATACCAGCTTCGTCTCCAGCTAGAGTATCTAAAACCAAACATTTAAATCCTTTTTTTTGAGTCCATCTTTCATACATTCTAAATAACATATTAGTCCAATCACAAGCTTCTGTTCCACCTGCTCCTGCATTAATAGTAACTATAGCATTATATGTATCATATTTATTATTTAAAAGTATTTTATTTGAAAATTGTGTAGTAAGATTTTCAAATTCAATATATGAGTGATCTAATTCTTGTTTTGAAGATTCATCACCACTAGATACAAAGTCTAGTAAAACTTCAATATTGTCATACATTTCTTGTATTTTTGATATCTCTTCTAAAATGTTTTTTTGTATATTAATTTTTTGTAAAATTTCTTTATTATCGCTTCTTTCCCAGAAATCTACTTGTAACATAATTTCTTCTAGGCGTTGTAATTCTTTTTTACGATGTTCTAAATTAAATGTACCTTTGATATCGTTGTATATATCTAGTACATTTTTTTTTATTTCAAAAATTTCCATTTAATAGCTCCTTCAGTATTACTATGATTATAAATGAGATAAATAGTGTCATACCCATGCTTTTTTTCTTATATGAAAGGTAGATAACAACTAATATAGAAAATAGTGCTATACAAATATCACTATATTTATTACCAACAGATGTAAATATATCTGGGAATGCTAATACTGTTAAAATAGAGATGGGCATAAAATCAAAAAATCTATTAATTGTTTTATTGTTTTCTGGTATTTTAATAAATATAGGCAAAGTTCTAAATATAATTGTAAATATTGTAACTGTAATTATGATGATATATATTTTATAATCTTGCATTTTTTGCTCCTTCCATTATAGTGGGTATTAGTGCACCAAGTATTATTGAAAGTAGTATTGATAAAGAAGCACTTAATCCTAAATATGAAAGTATTATTTTTATAATTAAAGTAATTAATACAATGAATATATATCTGTGATTTTCTATAACAACTTGAGTTAATAAATACAAAAATATTGCATAAAGTATAAAATTAAGTGATTGTGTGTATAGTGGAGGCATGAATTTACCTAACATAGCTCCTAATATACTTGAAATACCAAAAAATAAATAAGCACATATTCCAAATCCTATAGTTTCATAAATATCGAATATTTTATTTATCATCATACAAGAAACGCATTCATCAGTTAAAAAGAAACAGTTAATAAGTTTTAAAAATATATTTTCGTGATGTTGCTTTTTTACAATAGGCATGTTAATTAGTGAATATCTGATATTGATAATAATAGCAGCTAAAACTATTTGAAATATGCTAGAATTATCTTGTAGTAATTTTACTATCATTACTTGGCTACTACCAGCATAGAGAATAAAACTCATTAAAGAAGATTCAAATATGCTAATTTTAGCACTAGTTGCAATAAAACCAAAAGTAAATGCAAAAGGAAAATATGCTATTCCTATAGGTAATCCTTTTTTTGCTCCGTTAAGTATTTTCTGTATCATTTAAGTGCACCCCATTTATCTGCAATTTTGTAATTTGTTTTCAAAGTAACATTATTAAATTTAATAGTGTTTTCCATAATTTCTTTAATTTCTTGTGATAATTTATCTGCTTTGCTAGATGGTAATTCAAATATTAGTTCGTCATGAACTTGTATTAACATTTTGTAGCCTTTTTCGAATAATTTTATCATCACAAGTTTTATAATATTAGCTGCAGTTCCTTGAACTACAGTATTAATAGCTTTTCTTTTAGCTTCTTCAAATATTTTTACATTTTTTGAATTAATTTCTGGTATATATCTTCTTGTACCAAATAAGGTTTCAACATAAAGATTAGTCTTACAATCTTCGATAATCTTATCTATAAAATTTGTTACACCTTTATAAGTATTAAAATATGTGTCTATATATTGTTTAGCATCTTTTAGTGATATTTTCAATTCTTTTGATAGCCCAAAAGGTGTTTTACCATATAAAACACTAAAATTGACAACTTTACCTATGTTTCTTTTCTCACTTGTTATTTGAGTGTTAGGAAATAATTTTTTTGCTGTTTCTGCATGTAAATCTAAATCATTTTCATAGGCATGAATTAAATTTTCATCTTTTGAAAGTTCTGCTAGTACACGCAGTTCAATTTGTGAATAGTCGAATGAAACTAATTTCATGTTCTCTGAAGCTACAAAACAATTTCTTATCATATTACCTTCATTAGTTCTTGCAGGAATATTTTGCAAGTTAGGATTTTGTGATGAAAGTCTTCCAGTAACTGTACCTGTACCATTGAATACAGAATGTATTCTACTATTTTTGTCAGCATAGCTTGGAAGAGGTTCTATGTATGTTGAAAGTAATTTTTTATAATATCTAAAATTTAGCAAGTGACTAGCTATATTGACACCATTATGAGCTAGAGTTTCTAGTACTTCTGCATCTGTTGAATATCCTCTTTTTGTCTTTTTTATAATAGGTATTTGTAATTCATTAAATAATACATTACCTAATTGTATAGGAGATTCTATATTAAAGTCAGAGTGTCCTGCAAGCTTATATATCTCATTTTCTTCTCTTTTAACTATTAAATTAAACTTTTCGTATAATTTTTGTAATTCGTTTTTATCTATACAAATACCATATTTTTCCATAGAATAAAGAATAGGAATTAAAGGTTTTTCAATTTTTTCATAAGTATTTTTAATATCTAAACTAGTCAATTTTTGTTTCATTTCAGGATAAATTTTTAACAAACTATAGCATATTTTAATATGTCTATCTTTTAATTCCTCTATTGATATATTTTTTAGTCTTTTTTTATCTAAAGTTTCAATTTCTATATTAGAATATTTTCCTAATATATTTTCAATTTCAAACTTTTCTTGTGTGTTTATAACATAACTTGCAATTAAAATATCAAAAAAATTATTAAAAGTAATACCTTCATGCATATATTTTTTTGCGTCATAAACAATTAACAAAGCATTTGTATTTAAATCCGATAGCTTTATATTTACTGAAAAAAGAGTGTCTTCAGATACATTATCACAAATATATACAATTTCATCAATACAACAAGAAATAAAGTTATCATCAAAGTATAGTGAAGCTATTTTTGCTTTTTGTATAATTTTGCACAGTTCTTCAAAAGAACAAGTTTTGTGATGAATTTTTAATTCAGTTTTTTTATCCAAAAATTTTAAAAAACTATGTAGCTCAAATTTTAAAAATATATCTTTTAAATTTTCAATATTTTTTTCTTTCATTTTAAGATCATTTAGGCTAATTTTAAAGTCTATGTCTCTATTAACTGTAGCTAATTTTCTTGAAATAAATGCCAAATCTTTACAGTTAATTAAGTTCTCTTTCATTTTTCCTTTGATTTCATCTATATGCTCATAAATGTTTTCTAAATTATCATATTTTTCAATTAGTTTTGATCCACTAACATCACCTACACCTAATACTCCAGGTATTCCATCAGAACTATCTCCTTTTAGTCCAAAAAAATCAGGTATTTGATTAGGATATACTTTTAATTTTTCTTTTACGCCATCATAAGTTGATATTACTTCATTTTTTCCTAAAATATGTATGAAAACATTGTTATCTTTTGTTA
>CABURZ010000012.1 GCA_902494065.1 uncultured Sneathia sp.
CCCCCCCCCCCGTTTTTCAAGCTTTTTAGTTATTTTTTCTATTGATTTTTTTAACCTTTTTCTATTTTTTTGAACATACGTTTATATATTCACAAAACTTTTGTTATATTTCACAAACTTTTTTAACTAAAAAAATCAGGATTCCTCCTGACTTTTCTATTTTTTCAATAATTTATTTAAGATTTCTTTTATCTCTCTATTTTCTTTTCTTATTTCTCTGTTTTCTTCTCTTAATTCTTCATTAGACTTTTCTAATTTATAAACTTTATTTTTTAATTTTTCAACTTCAGCTGTCTTATTTGGATATTCATTATCAATATTACCTAGCATTACACCTAACCCTATACCTAGTGCTAGATTACCTTTATTATTTACTGCTCCACTTAATTTATATACAAAATTACGTTTTTCATTTACTCCACTAAAGCCTAGTGCTAACGAATGTGAGCCAGAGTAGTATCCATACGCTGCACTTAAATTATGTCTATGTCTTGAATATGAATTTACTTGTACAAGATTTGCCATAGCAACTGCATTAGAAACTCCACCTAAAGCCAAATCAGATTTTTTATCTATTTTATCAACTTTTTCATTAATTTCATCTATCTTTTTGTCTTCTTTTAAAACTACTTGCCAAGCTGTACCTGTGTATAGAGAATATCAACGGAAATGCTAAAGGCAACTTTATTTTACATAACATTTGCATTTCTGTACTTCCCATAGCAAGACTTGCTTCTAAAACTCTTTTATCAATACTTTTTATGCTTACATATGTACTTCTAACTATAGGTAATAAAGAGTAAAGTATTAAAGAAATTACCGCAGTCGTATTTCCTATTCCTGTAAATGATATTAGAACCCCAAACATAGCTATTGCAGGTATCGTATAAATTATATTTATTAAGGATATAACAATATTAGAAAATTTTTCATAATATACTATAAATATTCCTAACAATATTCCTAAAATTATCGCTATTACTGAAGAAAACATAACTATATTTATATGTTCCAATATTAATTTTAGAAAAAATCCTTATTTTCTAATAGGTATATAAAAATATTTTTTGACACTTTGATCTCCTTTTAAAAACATATGTTATATTATATAATTATAAGATCAGCATATCAATTTTATTTTACTTAATAAGTAAAAAAGCTAGAAAAAACTCTAGCTTATTTATCTTTTTTCTTTAAAATTCCTAATATTAATCCTGCAACAATACTTCCTATTAATACACTTAATATGTACAAGAAAATGTTATTTGATAAGAACATTACTAATATTCCTCCATGCGGTGCAGGTATTTTAATGTTAAATAACATTGATAATGCCCCTGCAACTGCAGATCCTATTATACATCCTGGTATTACTCTTATAGGATTACTTGCTGCAAATGGTATCGCTCCTTCAGTTATAAATGATAGTCCCATTATATAGTTTGAAATTCCTGCTTGTCTTTCATCTTTTGTATATTTATTTTTGAAAATAGTTGTAGCTATTGCTATAGCTAATGGTGGTACCATACCTCCTGCCATAACTGCTGCCATTGCTGTACTTCCACCTGTAGCTAGGCTTACTTCTAGTGTACCTGTACCAAATACATATGCTGCCTTATTAACAGGTCCTCCCATATCAACTGCCATCATAGCACCCAAGATTGCTCCAAAAATTAATCTTGAACCAGAATTCATATTATTTAAGAAATTAATCATTGCATTATTAACTACACTTACTATAGGATTTAATACAAAAAACATTGCTAAACCTGTAATTAGAACACTTACCACTGGTATAACTAAAATTAAATATAGTCCTCTGAATTTATCAGATATACTTTGAATCTTATTATTCATAAGTTTTACTACAAATCCTGCAAATAGTCCACCAACTAAAGCTCCTAAAAATCCTGACCCTCCACTAACAGCTAATGCTCCTGCTACTAATCCTGCTGTTAATGCTGATTTTTGTCCTATAGAGAATGCTATAAATCCAGCTAGTATCGGTACAAACAATCCAAATGCAGCTCCACCAATTTGTTTTAATGTTCTTGCAACAACATTTACACTACCAAAATCTGATCCAGCATTTCCATTACCCATTATTGTATCTACTAAAAATGCTAAGGCTATCAATATACCTCCACTTACAACTAATGGTAACATATATGAAACACCATTCATAAGATATTTATATACATTTTTACCGTCATTTGAACTTTCTTCACTTACATTTTGAGTTTTAAAATTAGCAATTTCTCCTTTACCATCTAAAACATCTTGTATTAAGCCTTTAGCATTACTAATCCCTTCTTTTGCCCCTACTTTTATAACTCTACTACCATTAAAACGTTCTTCATCAACAGATTTATTAATTGCTAAAATTACACCTTTTGCTCTTTTTAAATCTTCTTTAGTTATTGTATTATTTCTTCCATCAGTTCCATTTGTTTCAACTTTAATTTCAACACCCATCTCATTAGCAGCTTTAACTAATGCATCACGTGCCATAAAAGTATGTGCTATTCCTGTAGGACAAGCTGTAACTGCAACTACAAAACCTTTATCTTTTGGAACATTTTGAGTTTCATTTTCATCTTTAAAATTTTGTAAAACATCTTCTATATTGTTTGCATTCAATATATTATTCACTTTCTTTTCATCTTCAATAATACTTGCTAATTTAGATAGAACATCTATGTGTAAATTAGGATTATCAACTGGTACAGCTATTAAAAAGAATAATTTAGTAGCTTGTTCTTCACCATTGCTAAAATCTATTCCATCTTTTTTTATACCTACTAAAACTGCTGCTTTTTTTACAACTTCACTTTTTGCATGAGGAGTTGCAACTCCACCTTCAAATGCTGTATGTGCGATTTCTTCCCTTTTTAATACATCTTCTAAAAATTTTTCACTAGAAGAAATATATCCACCTTCATATAGCTTATCAACCATCTCTTTTAAAACACCTTCTTTAGTGTTAGAAGATAAATGTTTGATAAATAAGTTAGGTTTAAATAAATTTTCAACTTTCATATCTTATTTCCTCACATTCTATATTTTCCATTAATTTATTTACTAAATCACTACTACCTATTCCTAGTGAATACGCTGTAGCACTGCCACAAGCAACTGCTAATTTTAAAATTTCTATATCACTTAAATTTCTTTCATATCCACTTAAAAATCCTGCAACAGTTGAATCTCCAGCTCCTATAGTATTGACCATATTCCCTTTAGGTACATTAGCACGTATTAGTTTACCTTTTTTTATTAACATAGCTCCTCTATCACCCATAGAAACTAATACATTTTCTACTCCTTTTTCAAAAAATACTTTGCATACTTCATATACTTTATCAACGTCATCTATTTTTTTATTAAATGCTTGTTCTAATTCTTTAATATTTGGTTTTATCAAAAGATTGTTATGTATATTTTTTAATAGAATATCTCCTCTTGTATCTAACACTACCTTGGCACAAGTTTTTTCTGATATTTTTTCATAAACATCTTGGTTTAAACATTTAGGTATAGAACCTGACAAGACTAATATGTCATGTTTATTTAGTTTTGAAATTTTTTCTATCAATTCATTATACGAATCTTCCTTAATTTCTGGAGATATACCTGCTATCTCAGTTTCAGAAGAATTTGTTTTTAATTTTACATTAATTCTTGTTGTACCTTGTATAGGTATAAAATCATTTAGTATATTTTGTTTATTTAAATCTTTCAAAATATATTCTCCTGTAAATCCTGCCAAAAATCCTAGTGCTATAGATCTTACACCTAAATTATTAAGCATTATAGAAACATTTATACCTTTACCTCCTGCTCTAAATTTTACATTTGATACATCATTTAATTCTGATAGTATAATTTTATCTGCATAAATATCATAATCCAATGCTGGATTAAGTGTTACTGTGTAAATCATTATCTTCTCCTATATATGTACATTTATCAAATTCTGCAAATCTAACATTTGAAATTTTATTAAATTTTGATTTTTCTGCTAAAATATATGAAATTTTAGAACATTCTATAACAGCTCTTTTTATTTCAGCTTCATCTGTATCAGGTGTCATATACCCCAATTCTTCACCAAATGCATTTGTACCCATAAAACAAGCATCAAATCTATATCTTTTTATTTGCTTTATGGTTTCAGGGCTTACAATAGAACGAGTTTTACTTTTAACTCTACCTCCTAATACTATAGTTTCTATTCTATTATCCATAAGTTTTTTTAGATGCATAGTTCCATTTGTAACAACTACTATATTTAATCCCTTTAAATATGGTATTAATTCATTGACTGTAGTTCCTGAATCTAAAAATATGAAACTATCTTTTTTTAAAAATTTAGACGCTCTTTTGGCTATTTTTCTTTTAAGTGATATATTTTTTATTTGTCTATATTCTATATCTATATCATATTTTTTTTCATTTAACTCAACACCCTTAGATATTCTTGTCAATAAATTTAAACTTTCTAATTGTTCGCAATCTCTTCTTACTGTAGCATATGATGTATGTAAAACGTTGGCTAATTCATCAAAACTTACCTTATCTTTTTCTCTAAGTATTTCAATAATCTTATCTTGACGTTCTTTAGATAACACCATAATCACCTTCCTCTACTATTATATTATATTTTTTGAAAAAATCAATGAAAATTTTTGAAAAAAATGATTTTTTTTGAAAAGTTATAAAAAAGTATGACTTTTTACGCCATACTTCTTATTGTGTTTACAATATATTTTAATTTCTCAATAAAAATGTCTATTTCTTTTTCAGTATTATATCTACAAAAGCTAAGCCTAATTACACCATCTACATATTCACTTGGTATATTCAATTCCTTTATAACCCTACTTGGCCCTTTTTTTACAGAACAAGCAGAACCTGTTGAAACATATATACCTTCACTTGACAAATAATTCATAATTATTTCACCTTTTGTGTTTTTACATGAAAAATTAAGTACAGCAGGACTTGATTTTTCTGGGCTATTTATTCGTATATCAGAAATTTCTTCTAATCTTTTTATTGTGTATTCTTTTAATTTAGATAATTTTTCTATATCTGAATAATCTATTAGACTTATAGCTTTTAAAAATCCTAACACTAATTCATTCGGTAATGTTCTTGGAACAAAAGAATTAAAAGAATTTGATCCATAAACAACGGGATCTAATTTTAAATTACTAGATATATATATTGCACCCATTCCTTTAGGCCCATGTATTTTATGTGAACTAAAGCTTACTGCATCAATATTAATTTTAGAAAAATCTACATCAATATGTCCTAAGCCTTGCACAAAATCTGTATGAAAATATGTGTTTTTGTTTTTACTTTTTACTATCTTAGATAATTTTTCTATATCTTGTACAGTTCCAAGTTCACTATTAACATATGCTATAGTCACTAAAACTGTATCTTCTCTAATTAAGCTTTCTAAATTCTTTTCATCTACTCTTCCGTATTCATCCACATTTATATAATCAATCTTAAAATTTTTAAGACTATTAAGTGTTTCAATTACTGACGGATGCTCAATAGGTGTTGAAATTATATGCCCCATCTTATATTTTTTCGCAACTGCACTAATTAATATATTATTTGCTTCTCCACCACCTGAGGTGAAAAATACTCTATCTTTATTTAGTCCAAATTTAGAAAATACTTTCTTTGCATCTTTAATTTTTTGTGATACTTGCAACCCTAAATTATGTATAGAATCTGCATTAGCATAAAAATTTTCCATAGATTCTACCATACATTCAACAACTTCCTTGCAGGGTTTAGTTGTAGAAGCATTGTCTAAATATATTTTATTCATTTTACCCTCTATATATTCTATAATCTATATTCTTAAATATATTGTCTCTTGATTCGATTTCACTTAACCAATCTTCTTCTATACTGTTGTGTAAAATATCCTCATAAAGTTTAAATAATCTATTTGTATGATCAGAAATTTTCTTATGAGCATAACCAACCATAGTTCCAGTATACATTATAAACGGCCAACATGATGTTTGAGCCATAAGTAACTCTCTTGCCATTTGGTTCATAGCTCTATTTTCTATATCATTTTGAGGTTCTCTTTTTGCAATTTCTATCATTTTTTCTGCAGCCTTATGCAAATGTCTATAGATATAGTCATTTGTTCCATCTACCCAAACATCATAATATCCATTTGCTCCCCAACTTGACATACTCAAATTTACTACTTGATTCATTTTATATTTATCTAAATATTTGCTTGGAGTAATACTTTCAAAGTTTGAAATTTGTATTGCTCTAAATACATGCTCTAAAAATATCGGTCCTTCATACCACCAATGTCCATAAAGTTCTGCATCATACGGTGAAATTACTATAGGTTTTCTATGCAACATTTTTGATGATAAATATTCTAGTTGTTTTGATCTATTAAACACAAAATCATATGCGTGTTGTTTTGCCTTATTGTATGCAACTTCTGGATCATATACCTTTTTATAATCACCTTTTTTATCTGTTATTGCATAATATTTTATACCCGTATTACGTCTTACTCCATCACTGTGTAAATACGGTCTAACATAATCATAGTCTAAATCATATCCTGCATCTTTGTGAAATTCTCTATAAGCTCCGTCACCTGGATATCCAACTTCAGAACTCCAAACTTGTTCTGATGACTCTAAATCTCTTGCAAATGCTGCTACACCATTTTCTGTATATACTGGTGCATAAACACCATATATAGGTCGAGGATCTGAATGCATTATTCCATGAGAATCCACTAAAAAGTATCTTATATTATGATCTGCTAAATATTTATCTTGCCCTGGGTAATATGCACATTCAGCAAGCCATATTCCCTTAGGTTCAACTCCAAAATTTTCCATATAATCTTTTTTTGCTTGCAAAACTTGAGCATTTGCTGCAATAGGATAATCTTTCATCATAGGAAGCATCCCATGAGTAGCTGTAACTGGTATTATTTCTAAATTTCCCATATCTTGATAATATTTAAATCTTGAAACAATGTCGCAATTGCAATCTAAAAAATATTGCTTTGCATTGCTGTATACATCAAAATTATGTTTTGCAACTTTTAAAAAGTCCTTATCATCTTTTAGTCTTTCTAATTCTTTAGTACAAAATTCTATCATTTTATCCATGTGTTTTAAATATCTGCTTTGTAGCAAGCTATCTTTTAACATATTAGACAATGTTCCTGATAACGTTAAAGTAATGTTAAAATCTACATTATCCCTATGTAGTCTATCAAACATCATTAAAAACGGAATGTATGTTTCCGTAATTGCCTCATAAAGCCAGTCTTCTTCCAAAAATTCTTCATATTCTGGGTGACGTACAAAGGGCAAATGTGCATGCAAAACTAAACTAAAATATCCTTTCATGAATAATCCCACCTTTTATTAATCACGTCTTTTTCCAAATAATCTGATAAGATATATAAATAGATTTATAAAATCAAGATATAGTGAAAATGCTCCCACTATTTCTACTCTATCTAATATATCTATATCTCCTTGATTTGCATACATTATTATATTTTGTTTTATTCTTTGCGTATCATATGCAACATATATTACAAATATTGCTACTCCTAGTATAGATAACATAAAATCAACACTAGAGCTTTTTAAAAATATATTAATAATTGAAACTATTATTATTGAAAGTAGTCCTACAAATAAAAGACTACTATATTTCATTAAATTACTTCTTGTTATATACCCATAACTTGCTAGAACTATAAATAATACTAATGTACCTATAAGTACACTAAGTATACTATTTAGCGTATAAATAACTGCTATTGCTGATAACGTTACTCCTGTTGCTACAGAATATACAAATAATCCTATTAATAATGTAGTAGACTTTGCCTTATATACCATCAATCCCATCACAATAGGAACAATAATTTGTATAGCTATAGCAAACGGAAATAAACTATACCCTAATCCTCTAAAGCCATCATTTGTTATCATAAAAAATGATGTAATAAAAGTTAGAAACACTGCAATTCCTGTATATAGAAAAGTTCCCTTCAATTTTTTTTCAATAATATTTTCCATTTCTGTCCTATTAATATCATAGTACATATTATCACCTTCTATAAGTTAGCTTTCGTTTCTTTTTCTAATAGAGTTATAAAGTCGTCTACACTCATTTCTTGTGTATCAGTACTTGCATATCTTCTAATATTTACTCCGTTATTTTCAACTTCCTTTTTACCTATAACTACTTGAATAGGTATTTTTTGAACAACATTTGCTTCTCTTATCTTGTAACCTATTTTTTCTTGTCTTATATCAAGTTCTACTTTGAAACCTAAATCTATAAGCTTATTGTATAAATTTTTAGCAAAGTCTGCTTGTTCATCAGATATAGACATTATTCTAACTTGTACTGGTGCAAGCCATGCTGGGAACGCTCCTGCATAGTGTTCTATCAATACTCCCATAAATCTCTCTAAGCTTCCATACATAGCTCTATGTAACATTACAACTCTATGCTTTTCTCCATCTGGTCCTATATATGTTGCATCAAATCTCTCAGGTAAATTAAAGTCTAATTGTATAGTTCCTGTTTGCCATATTCTACCTAACGAATCTTTCATTTTAAAGTCTATTTTAGGTCCATAGAATGCTCCATCTCCAGGATTTAACTTGTATTTTTTACCAGCAGAAATTAATGCTTTTTCTAGTGAACTTTCAGCTATTTCCCATAAAGAGTCATCTCCTATAGCCTTTTCTGGTTTTGTTGATAATTCAATATCATATTCAAATCCAAATAATGTATAATATCTATCATATAAATTTATTATTTCTTTTATTTGATCTTCAATTTGATCTTTTGTACAGAAAATATGTGTATCATCTTGAGTAAACGCTCTAACACGCATTAAACCATGTAATGCCCCTGAAAATTCATGTCTATGAACATGTCCCATTTCTGCTAATTTTAAAGGTAAATCCTTATATGATCTTAATTCACTCTTATATGTTAAAACCCCTCCAGGACAATTCATAGGTTTTATAGCATAAACCTTTTCATCTATTTCTGAAGTATACATGTTTTCCTTATAATTCTTCCAGTGCCCTGAAGTTTCCCAAAGTTCTTTATCTAACATTATAGGTGTTCTAATTTCTTTATAACCTGCCTTAACATGTTCTTGTCTCCATAATTCTTGTAGTCTTAAGAATAAGTCCATACCTTTTGGCAAGAAAAATGGGAATCCAGGTCCATGCTCGTCTATTATAAATAGTCCTAATTGTTTTCCTAATTTTCTATGATCTCTTTTTTCAGCTTCAGCTAACATATTTAAGTGTTTTTCTAATTCATCTTTTGTAGGAAATGCAACACCATATATTCTTTGAAGCATTTTGTTTTTGGAATCTCCTCTCCAGTATGCCCCAGCCTTACTCATAAGCTTAAATGCTTTGACATAACCAGTTGAAGGTAGGTGTGTTCCACGACAAAGATCAAAAAACTCTCCTTGTGTATATGCACTAGCAGTATCTGCATCTAGTCCTTTTAAAATTTCTACCTTGTAGATTTCTCCTTCTTTTTCGTATTTTTCTATTAATTCCTTAACAGTATATTCATGTCTTTCAAATTTGTAGTTTTCTTTAATTATTTTATTCATTTCCTTTTCAATAGCTTGCAAGTCTTCGTCTGTAAAAGGTCTTTCTGGATCAAAATCATAATAAAATCCATTTTCTATAACAGGACCTATTGCAAGTTTTGTATTAGGATATAGTCTTTTTACAGCTTGTGCCATTATATGAGTTGTACTATGTCTTAGTATGTTAGTTCCTAATTCACTATCTATCGTAATTAAAGTTAGTTCTCCAGTTTGGGTTAGGGTGTATGAAGCATCTACTTGTACGCCATTAAATATTGCTCCTACTGTTTTCTTTGCTAAACTTACAGATATTGTTTTAGCAAATTCAATAACAGTGAGTTCGTTTTCACATTGTCTTACACTACCATCTGGTAACTTAATTTCAAACATTATTGTTCCTCCATATTTCTTTAATATTAAAAATTATACCACATTTTATTTGATTTTTCTATAAATTTATTGACAATTATTTAATACTATTGATATAATAAATCATGCACAGTGCGCTATAAGAGGTGTAAAGTGATAAAAATACAAAAATTAAATTTAAAAAAATTAAAGTTTATAGATTTATTTGCTGGCATAGGTGGCTTTAGATTAGCGTTAGAATCATGCGGTGCAAAATGTATCTACTCTAATGAATGGGATAAGAATGCAAAAGAAATATATAAATTAAATTTCGGCGACACTCCAGAGGGGGATATTACAAAAATAAATGAAAAAACAATTCCTAATCATGATATTTTATGTGCTGGATTTCCTTGTCAATCTTTTTCTATAAGTGGCAAACAAAAAGGGTTTAATGACAGTCGTGGAACTCTATTTTTTGATGTAGCAAGAATCGTAAAAGAAAAAAGCCAAAAGTAATTTTTATGGAGAATGTAAAAAATTTTGCAACACATGACAATGGAAGTACATTAAATGTTGTAAAAAAAACTATGACAGATTTAGGATATGATTTTTATTGGAATGTGTTAAATTCTATTGATTATGGAATACCACAAAAAAGAGAACGTATATACATGGTTTGTTTTAGAAAAGATTTGATATTAAATAGTACTGATATTATGCAAAATACAAATAAAACTATACGAATTGGAACTGTTGGAAAAGGTGGACAAGGTGAAAGAATTTATAGCCCAAAAGGAATTGCAATAACTTTATCTTCTAATGGTGGGGCATATTCTCTAAAACTGGAGGATATTTAGTTAATGGTAAAACTAGAAAATTACACCCACGCGAATGTGCTAGAATAATGGGATCCCCTGATTCATACATGATACACCCTTCTTTTAATCAAGCATATAAGCAGTTTGGAAATTCTGTTGTGGTCAATGTTTTACAATATATTGCTATAAATATAGGAAAGGCTTTAAATTATGAATATAGCTTTATTTAAAATATAGTTAATAAAAATGGTACATCAAAAAAGATAGCAACGGACAACATAAGTCGTATAAAGAGAATTGATAATGAGCTTATAGCTTCTATTAATTCGTCTATTGACAAAGAATATACAAAAGATAAGTGCGATGAACTTATTAAGTGTTTCTCAAATTATGGTCAAAATACTTTTATAAAAAATTATAATTTAAAAAATTTACCCATAGGGAAAGCACAAATACATTGCTATAAATTATCACTAGTAAAATATTTAAGTTTTAAAAAGGATTACCCATTTGGATAATCCTAAATTTAACTTCTAAGTATAGCTCCATAAGTATTTATTACTTTATTCTTAATCTTTTCAATAACTTCATTTATTTCTTCTTCTTTTAGAGTTTTTTCATTATCTATCATTTGTATCTTAAATGCAAAACTCTTGTAGCCGTTATCAATTCCAAAACCTTTATAAATATCAAATAATTCTACCTTATTTATCAATTTATCAACTTTTGTTATTTCTTTAATAACATTTCCTAGTAATACATCATCTTTTATTACAAATGCTAAATCTCTTGTAACTAATTGATATTTACTTAATGGTGTATACTTAAATGTGTTCTTTATGTATTGTTTTATCTTGTCTAAATCTAGCTCACAATAAATTACACTTTCTCCCTCAAGATCAAAAGCTTCCTCTAAGTCTGGGTGTAGATTACCAAAACTTCCTAGTTTATCTTTTCCTACAAAGATATCTGCACTTCTTCCAGGATGTAGCGATACTTCATCACTTCTATTTAATTGATATGAAACGTTTAATTTATCAAATATTTTTTCAACTATTCCCTTCATATCGTAGTAATCGTATTGTCTTTCTTTTCCATAAATATCTTTAGGCTTTGTTCCAGCTAAAATTATTGCTAACTTTGTAATTTCTTCATTTCCTACAAAAGCTTTTCCTACTTCAAAAAACTTTGCAAATTCAACACTTCTATTAAAATTATCTACAACATTTTTAATTAAACTATACATAAATGTAGGTCGCATTACTGCAAAGTCTTCTGTTATAGGATTAGATATTTCAATTACATTTTTATATTCATACTTAATCTTTTCAAAAGCACTTTTTGGTATAAAGCTATAATTTATAACTTCATTTAAACCTATAGAAGCTAAAAATTCCTTTAATTCATAATTTAGTTTTGTATTATCTAATATTCTATCTTTTTTTATGTCAAGCTTAGGTAAGACATTTTCAATATTATCAAATCCATAAAGTCTTATTACTTCTTCATAATAGTCTTGAGCATTTAATAAATCTGATCTATGTGTTGGTGGAGTTAATTTTAATGTATTATCGTCTAATTTTTCTACCACTATTTCTAATCTTGTAAATATATCTACTATTTTTTCTGAAGGTATATTTTTACCAACAAATCTTGCTAATTTGTCTAAATAAAGAGTTGTTACGGGTAATGTAGGTAAATTTATACATTTATCAATAGACCCTTTTAAAATTTGCCCATTAGTTATTTCATTCAATAAACTAGCAATTCTACTTGAAGCATAATCTAGCTCATTTGTATTTACCCATCGCTCAAATCTATATGATGATTCTGTGAATATTGCATATTTTCTAGATGTTCGTCTTACCATTATATTATCAAAATGTGCAGTTTCAATTAAAATATTTTTGGTATTTTCATCAACACTAAAGTTATTACCTCCCATAACTCCAGCTAATGCTACAACTTGATTTCCTGATGCAACTACTATGTCATTTTCATCTAATTTGTATTCTTTATTTTCCAAACTTATAAATACTTCATCTTTTTTTGCACGTCTTATTTCAATATTCCCATTCAATTTATCTAAATCAAATATATGGTTAGGTTGTCCTAATTCAAGCATTACATAATTTGAAATATCAACTATATTATTAATACTTTTCATTCCTAATGCTTCTAATTTATCTTTTAACCATTTTGGACTTTCTCCAACTTTTACATTTTTTACAATACGAGCTAAATATCTATTTGAAATATTGCTATCTTTAATAGATATATCATATTCACATTTTTCATCTATTTCTTTTAGAGAAAATTTAGGTTTATGTAATTCTATGTTGTAGTAACTACTTAACTCTCTTGCAATTCCTAAATAAGAAAGACAATCTGGTCTATTAGGCGTAATTTCTAGTTCAAATACAGTATCTCCTTTTTCAAAATATTCACTTAAAGGTATACCTAATTTTGTATCTTCTGGGAAAATAATAATACCACTAGCATCATCACCTAACGATAATTCTTTTTTAGAACATAACATTCCTTGAGATAATACTCCACGTAATTTTGTTTGCTTTATAGTAAACTCATCACTAAATTTAGTTCCTATTGTTGCTAATGCTACGATGTCTCCTAGTTTATGATTAGGTGCACCACATACAACTTGTAAAATTTCGCTTCCTGTATCAACTTTGCAAATAGTCAAATGGTCTGAATTTTCCATTTTTTCATATGAAACAATTTTAGCAGTTATAACAGTTTTTAAATATTCATACTTAAATTCAATTTTTTCTACTTCTTGACCTATCATGGTTAGTGCTTTTTCTAACTCTTGGACACTCTTATCTTTTACATCTGCATATTCATTTAGCCATTTTAATGAAATTAACATTTTTTATCCTCCTAAAATTGTTCCAAAAATCTAATATCATTTTCAAAAAATACTCTTAAATCGTCTATCCCGTATTTTAGCATAGTAACACGCTCTAATCCTATTCCAAATGCAAAACCTTGATATTTATTAGGATCTACTCCACCTGCTTGTAAAACTTTAGGATTTACCATTCCACTACCTAATATTTCAAGCCAACCAGTACCCTTACAAACTCTACAACCAGTACCCTTACATACTCCACATTCTACATCCATTTCGGCACTAGGTTCTGTAAATGGGAAAAAGTGAGGTCTAAATCTAACTTTTCTATCTTGACCAAAAATTCTTTTAACTATTAATTCCAACATTGCTTTAAAATTAGAAAATGATACATTTTCTCCAACCATAAGTCCTTCTACTTGATGAAACATAGGTGTATGTGAAACATCATAATCTGGTCTATAAACCTTTCCCAAAGATATCATTCTAAACGGTGGCTTATGTTCCATCATATATCTAATTTGCATAGCTGATGTTTGAGTACGCAAAACTACTTCATCGTTAATATAGAAAGTATCTGTTTTTTCTCTTGATGGATGTGTTTTAGGTATATTTAGTGCATCAAAATTATATTTTACTAATTCTACTTCAGGTCCATCAACTATATCAAATCCCATTTGTGATACTATATCTTTCATTTCTAGTATAGTTTTTGTTATAGGATGTAATGTTCCACTTCCAACATTTCTACCAGGTAATGTAATATCTATAGTTTCTTTTCCTATTCTCTCTAACTTTATTCTATTTTTTATTTCTTTTACTTTCTTTTCAATTTCATTCTGCAATAAATTTTTAGTTTCATTTATGGTCTTACCTATATCTTTACGCTCTTGCCCACTTAAATTTACCATTTCTTTTAAAAGTAAGCTAAATTCACTCTTTTTACCTAAGGCTTTTACTCTAATATCATTAACTCTTTCTAAGGTATCAGATTCTTTTAAGTGTTTTAAAATATTATCTTTTATTAAACTTATTTTGTCTTCCATTTTTCCCCTTCCATTAAAATTTAATTAATTTATTTTGATTAATATATGCATGTAATATTTCTTTTTCTTCTATGTATATAACCCCTTGATAGTTATTTATACCAGTATAACCTAATGCAACTCCATTATTATCTACAAATATATTTCCTACATACATCAACTGATATACTTCAGTTTCTTTTGTTTGTAATTGATTCGCATATTTAATTGGTATCCCATCAAATTTAACTTTTGATACTAGATATACTTCAGTAATATTATTACTATCTTTAATAAAGAACACCCCACTAATATCAGAATCTTTAACTATAGCATTACCAAGATATTTTATATCATATTTTTTTATTAAACTCATTAATGATTTTTTATTTAATTTTTTTACATCTTGTAAAAGTATAGGTTTTTGTTTATTTTTTACAAAGCCTGAAAGTTTTTTTATTTTCAAATCTAACTCATTTGCAACATCTACATTATATGAAACATCAACTTTCATATTTTTATTAGTTTCTATTGTTTTATCTTCTTTTTTGATATCAAATCTCAATCCTTTTTCTAAAAAATTAACTAAATGAGGATCTAAATATTTTTCTTCAACCTTTTTATAATTCACATATGAAACAGGTATTATATTATTATTTTCATCAATATCATATCCTAATACATAATATTCAAAAGGATTTATATCATTTGCAGTTTTTAATATTCTATATTTTGCAAAAAATAAAGAGAAAAACATAGTTAATACAACTACATAAAATGAAATATTTAATTTAGGATTAAAAACTGTGTCTTCTTTTTGTAATATTTCATAAAAATATACAATAATCGCTAATAAACTTAGAATTATAGTTATAATAAATGTTATGATAATAACATAACGTGTTTCTTTTATATTTTGCATTCTCTGTAATAAATAAAGAATTTTTGAAAAATCTTCAGTAAATATTCTTTGATTTATACTCTTTATTGCATAAAATAAATCTTTTGTCAGATATATTAAAAAATTAGAAAAAATAATAGAACTTATCATTATAACATATAAAAACTTAATAAGTTGTTTTTGTTCTTTTCTTATAAGCCTTATTATTATGAAAAATGATATTGCTATAACTGTAATAAGTATAAATATACGATGTATTGTTGCTAATTTTTCTAATGCTTTTAAATCTGTTTGTTCTTTAACTAATCTTGATACTAAATCAACAAATGAGGAAGTTTTACTTAAACTTCCCTTCATTTTTTTTAACATAGTTAAAATCTTAAAAAATACTAATGATCCTATTAGAAAATTAAATCCTAGTAACCATATAATTGCTGTTTCAAATATCTTTACAGATACTTTAATATTTATATTCTTTTTTTCCATTTCTCACCCCATAAAAATTGGACTATCTGTATTTTCAATTATTTTTATACCTGTTTGTCCTGTTAATCTTTCAAATAAAACTGTATAACGCAACTCTCCTATAACTATCATATCATAACTTGGAACTTTTTCCATAATAGTTTCATATACATCATCACTTGTTTTATCTATAACATTACATACATTCCCAAATCTTTCTGTTAACCTATTTGTTTCAGTTACATTTACTCTTAAAACATCTATATTCTTTTCTCCAAATAAGTGAAAAAATGCAAAAATAGATTTATTTACTTTATATCCTCCATCATTTAACATTAAAATTTTATCTAAATTGTATTCTTTATGATTATTACTTAAAATTATTAATGGCTTGTAATGATCTTTTAATAAATTTTTCATAGCAACTGTCATTTCATTTGATTTTACTACAACCAACGCATCAAATGCCTTCATTTCTTCTAAAATAACTTCATGAGTATCCCCCTCACGACTATATACTTTATCAAAATATGGTATAGCACTTCTTTTTACATTCTCATATATTTTATCTTCTATAGACTTATACTCTTCAACAACTATTGCAGATGAACTTTGTATTCCATAACCTGTTACATTATTTAAAAATACTTCATACTTCATAACATCTTTAACATATAAGGCTATAACGTCAACATCATTTAATTTTTGTCTTATCATACTTGAAAATTTACTTGCACTTTGCAATTCATCTTCATTTGTTAGTAGAAATAGAAATCTTTTTTTAGTCATTTTCTTCCTCCTCTTCTGGAGCTATTGCAACGGAAATAACTACATCATCTTTTTTAGGTTTCATTATTGTAACACCAGATGTAGATCTACTAATTTTTGATATACCTGAAATGGCAGTTCTAATTAGAGTACCTTCTTTTGTAATTAGCATAATTTCTTTTGTCATTTCATTAACTAAAAGTGAACTTACAACATCACCTGTCTTTTTAGCTAATTTAAAGTTTCTAAGTCCCTTACCTCCTCTTTTTTGCAATGTATATTCTGATATATCAGTTCTCTTACCAAATCCTTCTTCTGTAATTGTTAAAACTTCAACATTTTTGTTTTTATCTATTATTCCAGCACTTGTTACACTATCACCATCTTTTAATCTAATAGCACGCACTCCTGAAGCAGTTCTTCCCATAGCACGCACATCTTTTGAGTCAAATCTTATAGCAGATCCTTTTTTTGTTGCAACAAATACTTCATTTTCTTTATTACATAACTCAACAAATACTAATTCGTCATCATCTTTTAGCGTAATTGCACGTATACCTTTTTTGTTTATATTTTCAAATAATTTTAATTTCATTTTTTTAGCAATACCATGTCTTGTAACTATGAAAATTTCAGAATTTTCATCAGATCCAGCAGTATTTAGTATACCACTTACATTTTCATTTTCTTCAAGATTTATTATATTACTTATTAGTCTTCCCCGTGCTTGTTTACTTGCTTCTGGTATTTCATAAACCTTTAGGCTATATGCCTTACCTTTATCAGTAAATACTAATAGCTTATCTAAAGTTTTAACTGTATATATAGCATTTACTTCATCATCTTCTATTACGTTTGTAGAACTTACTCCTACACCTCCTCTTTTTTGAGATTTATATGCAGTAGTAGTAATTCTTTTAACATATCCTTTATTTGTTATAGTAACTACAACATCTTCATCCTTTATTAGATCTTCAACATCTATTTCATTTCTCTTGTTTTCTATCTTAGTTCTTCTTGCATCTCCATATGTTGTTTTTAATTCTATAACTTCTTGTTTAATTATTTCATATTTTTTATCAGAACTATCTAATATTTCTTGTAATTTCTCTATCAATACTAATAATTCTCCGTATTCTTGTTCTATTTTATCTCGCTCTAATCCTGTTAATCTTTGTAATCTCATATCTAGTATAGATTTTGCTTGTATTTCAGAAAATGAAAACTCACTCATAAGTCTATCTTTAGCTATATTAGCATCACTAGATGATTTTATTAATTTAATTATTTCATCTATACTATCTAATGCTATTCTAAATCCCTCTAAAATATGAGCACGTCTTTTTGCCTTATCTAAATCAAATAAAGTTCTTCTCTCAACAACTTCATATCTATGTTGCAAATACTTAGACAATATTTGTTTTAAATTTAGAACTCTTGGTATGTTATTAACTAACGCTAACATTATTACACCAAAAGTTGTTTGAAGATCTGTGTATTTATATAGCATATTTAGTATAAGCTCTGGTTCTTCATTTTTCTTAACATCTATAACTATTCTTATACCAGATTTATTAGATTCATCTCTTATATCAGTTATACCTGTTATTTTCTTTAGTTTATACAACTCAGCAACTTTTTCTACTAATTTTGCTTTGTTAACTTGGTAGGGTATCTCAGTAATAATTATACTTGTTTTACCTTTAGAATTAGTTTTAATATCAACTTTACCCTCTACTTGTATTTTACCTCTACCTGTTCTATATGCATCATATATTCCTTGTCTACCATTTATTATCCCACCTGTAGGAAAATCTGGTCCTTTAACATATTCCACTAATTCATCTACACTAATATCTTTATTGTCAATTAAAGCTATTATACCATCACATACTTCTGCTAAATTATGCGGAGGAATATTTGTAGCCATACCAACAGCTATACCTGTAGTTCCGTTAATTAATAAATTTGGTAATTTTGCAGGTAGTACAACTGGTTCATCTAATGTTTCATCAAAGTTTTTTCTAAAATCTATAGTATTTTTATTTATATCTACCAACATTTCATTTGCAATCTTGGACATTCTTGCTTCAGTATATCTCATAGCTGCAGCTGAATCTCCATCTAGGGATCCAAAATTACCATGTCCGTCAACTAACATATATCTACTATTGAAATCTTGTGCCATTCTAACCATTGTATTATATACTGCTGTATCTCCATGTGGGTGATATTTACCTAAAACTTCCCCAACAATTCTAGCAGATTTTTTATATGGATTATTATATGTCATTCCCATATCGTTCATTGCAAATAAGACTCTTCTATGAACTGGTTTTAGTCCATCACGTACATCTGGTAGTGCACGTGAAACTATAACACTCATAGAATAATCAAGATATGACGATTTTATTTCATCTTCAATGAATACTGGAATTTCTTTTTCTTTTTTGGTTGTATCCATTACTTCATCAACTTTTTCATTTAATTCTTCATTTTCATTTATTTTGTCCGACATTATACTCTCCTAAATATCCAAGTTTTTAACATGTCTTGCATGCTCTTCTATAAATTGTCTTCTAGGTTCTACTTTATCACCCATTAATATACTGAACATTTTATCAGCATAACTTGCATTTTCTAATGTAACTTTTAATAGTGTTCTATTTTCTGGATCCATTGTTGTTTCCCAAAGTTGCTCAGGGTTCATTTCTCCCAACCCTTTATATCTTTGTATAGTATATTTCTTATTTTCTTCTTCTAAAACTTGTGTTATGCTTTTTAGTTCTTCATCAGAATATGCATATTTAATTTTTTTAGAAACTTGTACTTTATATAGTGGTGGTTGTGCAATATATATATGCCCTTCATTTATTAATTCACGCAAATATCTGAAAAAGAATGTCAACATCAATGTTCTAATGTGTGCCCCATCAACATCAGCATCTGTCATGATTATAATCTTACCATATCTTAATTTTGAAATATCAAAATTATCACCAATATTAGTTCCAAATGCAGTAACCATAGATTTTATTTCGTTATTTTCAAGCATTTTATGTAGAACTGCTTTTTCGACATTTAGTATTTTCCCTCTTAGTGGTAATATTGCTTGAGTTTTTCTATCTCTACCTTGTTTAGCAGATCCACCAGCTGAATCTCCTTCGACTATATATATTTCACATTCTTCACTTTTTTTAGATGAACAATCTGCTAATTTACCAGGTAGTGATCCTATTTCTAGTGGATTTTTTCTTAAAATATTATTTCTTGCATTTTTAGCAGCTTCCCTTGCTTTTTTAGATAATATCATCTTTTCAATTATGTTCGTTGCATCTTTAGGATAATCTTCTAAATATAATTTCAATTTATTTGATACCACAGTAGAAACAGATGATTGTGCTTCACTACTTCCTAATTTTGATTTTGTTTGACTTTCAAATTGAGGTTCTGGGAATTTTATATTAATTACACAAACTAATCCCTCTCTTACATCTGTCCCTTGAAGATTATCATCTTTTTTATCTTTTATTAAATTAAGTTGTTTTGCAACATCATTTATTGTTCTAGTTAATGCTGTCCTAAATCCTTGAACATGTGTTCCACCATCATATGTATTAATATTATTTACAAATGAATATTCAACTGTAGCTTGACTATCTTTATTATAAGTCATAGCTATTTCAACTTCTACTAACTTATCACCGCTGATTTTCACTGTATCTTTCATATATATAGGTGAAACTATCATTTTATCCGCATCAACCAATTCATTAACAAAATCTTTTATTCCACCTTCAAAATAAAATTCTTCTCTTTTGATGTTTTCAGAATCTCTTTCATCGGTAAGTATTATCTTTAAACCTGTATTTAAATATGCTAATTCTTTTAATCTTTCTTTCAATATGCTATATTCAAATTCTATTTCTTCAAATATACTTTCATCTGGTCTAAATTTAATATCTGTTCCGTGCTCATCTAAACTAGCACTTCCTATTTGTTCACAATCACTTGTTGGTTTACCTTTAGAAAAAGTTTGTCTTACAATCTTTCCATCTCTTGTAACAGTTGCAATTAATTCTGTTGATAGTGCATTAACTACTGATACACCAACACCATGTAACCCCCCTGAATAAGTATAATTTTTATCATTAAATTTACCACCTGCATGTAGTATTGTCATTACAACTTCAAGAGTTGGTCTTCCTGTTTTATGCATATCAATAGGAATTCCACGTCCATTATCTATAACTTCTATATAATTATCTGGTAATATTTTAACCTGTATTGTATCACAAAAGCCAGCAAGAGCTTCGTCGATACTGTTATCTACTGTTTCCCATACTAAGTGATGTAATCCTCTTGATGATGTAGTACCTATGTACATACCTGGTCTTTTACGTACGGCTTCAAGCCCTTCTAAAACGGTAATATCATCCGATCCATAATTTTTATTCTCCATACCTATCTCCTAGCTATTTATTTGAATATATTATATCATTTTTAAGCTTTTTTTTCCAGTATTTTCGTGCTATACTATGGTGAGGTGGTTTTTATGAAAGAAATTTTTGAAAGACGTAGTATAAGAACTTTTACAAATGAACCTGTTAGCGATGACATTATACATGAATTATTAAGAGGAGCTATAGCAGCACCATCTGCTCACAAAAGAGAACCTAGAAAATTTATAGTTATACAAAACAAAGAAAAGCTTAATGAATTTTTTAAAAAACACCCTTACGGTAGAGCTTTTGAAACTGCAACTTGTGCTATCTTAGTATGTGGTGACAAAGAAAAAGATACAAATCTTACATTTTTAATACAAGACTGTAGTGCATCATTAGAAAACATAGCTATAATGGCAACTCACTATGGATTAGGTACTGTTTGGGTTGGTGTTTTAGATAATGACAATGCAGAAAGCGTTACAAGAGAGATTTTAAATATCCCAGAAAAATTAATTCCTATTTCAATAATGGTTGTAGGACACAAGGCTGAAGAAAGAAGACCTCATATTTCTTACAAAGAAGAGATGGTTGAATGGATAAAATAATTTTTTAAAATTTTTTTGAAAAAGTTGTTGACAAAAATAAATATTTTTGATATTATATATCTTGTTCTAAGGGGAACAAGGTTTGGGGCCTTCGTCTAGTGGTCAGGACATCGGGTTTTCATCCCGGCAACAGGAGTTCGATTCTCCTAGGCCCTACCAAACTTATATGGTCGCATAGCTCAGTTGGGAGAGCACCTGCCTTACAAGCAGGGGGTCATTGGTTCGAGCCCAATTGTGACCACCATGATGGAGGTGTAGCTCAGTTGGTTAGAGTGCTTGCCTGTCACGCAAGATGTCGC
>CABURZ010000013.1 GCA_902494065.1 uncultured Sneathia sp.
AAAAAACTTTACAAAAAAAGCAAGATTTTATCTAGCTTAAATG
Source organism: uncultured Sneathia sp. (assembly GCA_902494065.1). GTDB lineage: Bacteria > Fusobacteriota > Fusobacteriia > Fusobacteriales > Leptotrichiaceae > Sneathia. Next base: position 44 of record CABURZ010000013.1, read on the forward strand.
ATAGTTTTATTATTTTTTTATTCTAAACTCCCGTTATTGGTAATAGCATTACTGTTTTTTTCATTCACTTTTCTCTTTTCCTATTTAATACATCCACGATATAGCATGAGCCTAGTTTTTTCAAGGTTCAGCAAAGTTTTAATTGGTCTATTTATTAACTTATGAATCCATTAATTTACCCCCCCTCCATTGTACGTCTTTTTGATTGTATTTTTTAACCTTAATTTATTTTTTATATGAAATTTCAAATAAAAAGAGAGCTCATCGCTCTCTATATACCATCTTCCTCTTCTGCTTCTTCTCTTTTTTTAAATTCAAAAATACAAATATCATCTTTGCTATTTTCTAATGCTTCTTTTGAAAAATCAAATGTGTTATTATCTTCCATTTCTTCCGTTAAGTGGAATAATAGCGGTATATTTGCTCCTGCCATAACCATTACATTCCCATTTTCAAGTGATATCTCACAACACAACCTAAATGGCGTTCCACCTTTAACATCTGTAAGACAAATAACTTGTTCACTAGTTTTTAATAAATTATTTATTGTTTTCTTCAATTTTTCTTTTAAACTTTCAGAAGATTCACCTTCAATAAAATTTACATATTGTATGTTATCATTAACACCAACAACCATTTTTAGCGAAGAGTAAAGTCCTTCAGAAAATTTACCGTGTCCTGTAATTAATAATGAAACCATTAGAATACTCCTAAAAATGCACCTACAACACCTATTACTAATGTAATTGCAACAAGATAGATAGGTGAGAATTTTTTCTTAATTAAGTAATACATTAACGCTGTATAACATACTGGCAAGAATGCTGGCATTAATTTATCTATAACTCCCGCTTGAAGTTCAACTTTTGCTTGTCCTGCAGGTATTACTATAGCCAATTTAAGATTAATATATGATGCTGTTAATGCACCAACAACTGTAACCCCTACTATAGTTGCTGCATGAGCAAATTTTTGTGTATTTTCTTTTAGTTGACTTATAGTTGATACACCTTTACTATAACCATAATGCATCAAGAAATATCTTAGTGCAAATTGTATTGCGTTAAAGAATAATAAGAAGAATATAGGCCCTGCAATTTGACCTTCAAGTGCAAAAGCCGCTCCTATACCTGCTGCTATAGGTAATACAGTTAACCAGAATATTGAATCTCCTATACCTCCTAGAGGTCCCATAGTAGCAACCTTAAATCCTCTTATAGAAGTTAAATCTTCTTTATTTTCTTCCATAGCCAATACAACACCTTGTATAAAATTAACTAAAAATGGGTGTGTATTGAAAAATTCCATATGCATTTGCATTGATTTTGATAAATCTTCTTTATCTTTATGTATTTTCTTTAATCCTGGTAATAATCCATATAACCAACCACAAGCTTGCATTCTTTCATAATTAAATGATGATTGCAAGAATAATGATCTTATAACCATTTTATTAAGTAATTTAGGAGTTATTACTTTTCTCACTGTTTGATCTTTATATTTATTAGATTCCATCTTCATAATCCTCCTTTACTACATTATTAGCTTCACTCTTATCTGTGTTATATACATATAGTGCAATTGCAAGTCCTACTAAAGAAACTGCAAGTACATCTAATTTTAGATAAGCTGCTAACACAAACCCTATAATTAAAAATGGTACATATTGTTTTTTTAACATAATATTTAATAGCATTGCAAATCCTACTGCTGGCATCATTCCACCTGCAACGCTAAATCCTTTGATTAATTTTTCAGGCATTAAATTAACTAAGTAACTAGTTCTTTCAGCACCAAAGTATACAACAACGAAAGCTATTAGACCCCAGAATATAAATCTAATTAATAATTGTGAATAATTTATTAATTCTATACCTTTAGTGTCTGCATTTTTTGCATATTCATCAGCCTTATGCATAACTGGTGTAAATACTGTAAACATTAATGTTACTAACATTTGTGCAATAACTGCAAATGGGAAAGATAATCCAACTGCAGCTTGAGGATCTATATGAGATAATATAGCAAGTGAAACTCCTACTACCCCTCCAACAACAATGTTAGGTGGTTGTGCACCTGCTAATGGTACTAACCCCATCCAAACAAGTTCTAATGTTCCACCAACAATTAACCCTGTCTTTACATCTCCCAGTATTAATCCTATAACTAACCCAGAAACTATTGGTCTGTGTAATGATTCTAAACCATCAAATTGTTCTATTCCACATATACCTGACCAAATAGCAATTAAAATTGCTTGTAACAACATCTAAAATGCCTCCTTTATATCAATTTTGACAAATCTTGACCAGCATCACTAGGTATACCCTTAATAATGAAACTAATCTTATCTTGTATTAATTCTTTAAATATTCCTATTTGTTCTTCATCTAATGAAACTGTAGATGTAATTTGCTTTTTACCTTCTGAGAAGTGCATATTACCAACTATCCATGTATCTATTCTAAGTCCTAAATCACGTAACCTTTTAACATCAATTACATCTTTAACTACTAATAAAATCTTTTGTCTGTCACTAGCTTTATTAATTACTTTTGCAGTTTTTTCAACTGAAAAATATCGCGTTTGTACACCATTTGGTACAACCATATCCATCAAACTTTGTTGAACCGTATCTTCTGATACTTTATCATTTGCTACTAGTATAAGGTTGGCTTGTAAACTGTTTACCCATGTCATACCAACTTGTCCATGAATTAATCTATTGTCTATTCTTGCAGCTAATATATTTGGCATATTTTTTCCTCCTTAATTGGTTACTACCACTCAACTGTAGTATAACTTGTTTTTTTAAATTGTCAAGAGTTGACAACATTATTTTTATGTTGTATAATCACAGTAGTGGTATCTACCACATAAAAAATAAAGAGGTGTGATATGAAAATTTTAGAAATAGATGAAAATTATTTAAAAGATCACAATTCATACGAAACTGCTGTTGAGATATGTTCTCAACCCGATAAATGGAAAATGCTGTATGAAGATTATTTAAAAAAAGAAAAAGAAATATTAAATTTTTTTGAAAAAATTGGTTTAGATGAAACTTTTGATATTATTTTTACAGGTGCTGGTAGTTCTGAATACATAGGGAATATTTTAGTACCTATCTTATCTACAACAAAAAAATATTCTTTTAAATCTATTGCAACCACAGATATCGTAACAAATCCAGAAATGTATTTGAAAGAAAATAAAAAAGTTTTACTTATTTCATTTGCCAGATCTGGCGATTCTCCAGAAAGTGTGGCAACTGTTAATTTAGCAAATAAGTTAGTTAAAAATATTTATCATTTATTTATCACATGTAACCCCGAAGGGCATCTTGCAAAAATAGGAAAATCAGACGAAAACACATACACTTTCTTAATGCCTGAAGGTTCTAATGATAAGGGATTTGCTATGACAAGTAGTTTAAGTTGCATGTTACTAACTGCAATCCTTATTTTCTATCATCCTGAAAATATTTTAGAAATGATAGAAAAAGTTAGAAATAACTATATTTCATCTATATCAGAAATACATGATCTTGCAAAAAAAGATAATGAAAGAATAGTAATTCTTGGATCAGGTCCATTTAAAGGGATATCACAAGAATTAGCACTTAAAGTTATGGAATTAACTGCAGGTAAATGTATAGCAAAATTTGACAGTACCTTAGGTTTTAGACATGGTCCTAAATCTATAATAGATAAAAAAACTATAGTATTTATATGTAATAACCCTTGTGAATATGCTAATAAATACGATGTAGATTTATATGAAGAAATAAAAGAAGATGGTATAACAAAAGACTTATATGTTTATAAAGTTACAGGAGATATTTTAGAAGCTATATTTACATACTTAGTTAAAGGACAAATATATGCATTCTTTAAATCGCAATACTTTAACTTAGAAACAGATAATCCATTCCCAACTGGTGAAGTTAATAGAGTTGTAAAAAAATTTAAAATTTATGAATATTAAGGAGCCCAACTATGAAAATATCAAAAAATAAATATATTAAATTAGAAAAAATGTCAAACGAATTTGGAATAATAGGTGCACTTGCTATAGATCAAAGAGGGTCTATAAAAAAAATGATAGGAAATTACAAAGAAAATGTTACTAATTTAGATATTGAAGAATACAAAAAATTAATTTCAAAAAATTTAACACCTTTTGCAAGTTCTATATTACTAGATCCAGAATATGGTTTACCTGCATCAAGAATACGTAATAAAGATTGCGGTCTTTTACTTGCATATGAAAAAACAGGATATGATGCTACAAAAATTGGAAGATTGCCAGACATATTAGATGATTGGTCAGTAAAAAGACTAAAACAAGAAGGGGCAGATGCAATAAAATTCTTACTATATTACGACATAGATAGTAGTGATGAAATAAACCATCTAAAACATGTATTCATAGAAAGATTAGGTAGTGAATGCTACGGAGAAGATATACCATTTTTCTTAGAAATCGTAACCTACTCTGAAAGCGATGTTACAGGTATAGAATATGCTAAGCAACGTCCTTATAAAATAATAGATGCCATGAAAGAATTTAGCAAAGAAAAATATAAAGTAGATGTACTAAAAGTTGAAATTCCAGTAGACATGAACTATGTAGAAGGATACTCTAAAAATGAAATAGCTTATAGTAAAAATGAAGCTAAAAAATTCTATAAATTGCAATCAGATGCAACTGATCTACCATACATTTTTTTAAGTGGTGGTGTTAGCATGGATTTATTTAAAAAGTCATTATTACTTGCTAAAGAATCTGGTGCAAAGTTTAATGGTGTTTTATGCGGAAGAGCTACATGGAAAGATTCAATAGAACCATTTGCAAAAGATGGAATAGATGCTTGTGAAAACTTTTTAAATGAAGAGTGTAAGAAAAATATATCATCTTTAAATGAGGTTTTAAATGTATCTGCAACAAGTTTTAAATATAAATTGGATTTGTCAGAGTAATCTGACAAATTTTATTATTTTATGGTATAATAGACATATCAATATGAAAGAAGTTAAAATGAATGTTAAAGAATAATTTATCTATTTATTACAATATTTATCTTGGATTAAAAGATAAAATAGAAAAAGGAGAATTAAAAATTTCAAGTAAACTCCCTGCTGAGCGTGAATTAATGAAAATATATAACGTAAGTAGAACTACAATAAGACAAGCTCTATTAAAACTAGAAAATGAAGGTCTTATACACAAAATTCACGGGAAAGGAAACTTTGTATCTGAGAATATAATAAAACAAGAACTAAATAATTTTTACAGTTTTAATGACAAAATGCTATCTATAGGTAAAAAACCTTCTTCTAAGCTTATAGATTATAGAATAATAAAATGTAACAATTTTTTTTCTGAAGTTTTTAAAATTCCAGAAAATTCAAAAATATATCATATTAAAAGATTAAGACTAGTAGATGATATGCCCGCAATGTTAGAGCATACATTTTTACCTGAATACAGATTCAAAAATTTTGATTTTGAAAAATTAAATAAAGTGCCTATGTATGAAATTTTTGAAAAAGAATATGACACATTTTTAGAAAAAGCTATAGAAACTTTTAAACCTATAAAAGTTGAAGATAAAGATGATATAAAATATCTTGAAATACCTTTTGATTCAATAGCCATGGAAATTGTTAGAACTACTTTTGAATATGATAAAGTTATAGAATATACTGTGTCTCACGCAAAAAACAACATGTTTGAATATACTGTTGTATTAAATAAGATAAAATAAAAAATCGCTTGATAGCGATTTTTTATAGTTGAAATTCTCCCTCAACCATAGTATTAACTATTTTATAATCATCCGTAATTATTACAAGATCTGCGTCATAATTTGCTTTTATATATCCTTTTCTATCATCTATTCTAACTACGCTAGCTGGATTTTTAGTACATGCATTAATAGCATAACTAAATGGAACTTGTGCATTTTCAACAACTAATTTTAACCCATCAATAATCTTTAATATAGATCCTGCTAGAGATCCTGATTTTCTTCTTGCACTTCCATCTTCACTAACTATTACTTCTTCTCCACCTAAGTAGAACTTTTCACCTTTAAATGCTTTAGCTGACATAGAGTCGCTTACCATTACCGCATAATCTGGCCCTTTAGACATAAAGAAAACATTTATAACTTCAGGTCTAATATGTATACCATCACATATTATTTCAGAATAAACATCTCTTACTCTAAGTCCCATACCAACTTGACCTGGATTTCTGTGATGTAGTCCAGTCATACCATTAAATGTATGTGTCATAAGTCTTGCTCCATTAGCAACTCCTAAAAGTGCCTCATCATAGCTTGCATTACTATGCCCAACACTAACTACTACACCTTTTTCAGATAACTTTCTAGTTAATTCATAATTCTTATCTTTTTCTACAGCTACAGTCATTATTAAAATTAAATTGTCACAAGCTTTTTGAAATCTTGAAAATTCTTCTAAATCAGGCTTTCTCAAACAATCTATAGGTTGAGCTCCTCTATTTTTCTCATCTAAATAAGGCCCTTCAAAGTTTATACCTATTATCTTAGCACCACTAGTTTGATCTTTTTTTGCCTTAGAAATTGTAATTGCTGCATCAGTTAATACCTTTTCTGTTTGCGTTACAGTAGTTGGGCAAAAAGCTGTTACACCTTCGCTAGGCAAATATTTTGCCCATTCTAAAATTTGATCCTTTGTTGCAACATTTGCTTCTATATTTATAGCTCCATGTGTATGAATATCTATAAATCCTGGAACTATTCTCTTATTACCATAATCACAATCAACTTGCATATTTTTATCATATGACAAAATTCTTTTTATTTTCTTTCCTTCTACTTCTATTATAGCTTTTATAAAATTGTTTGCTATCCAAACTCTTTCACTTCTAATTAACATTTCTACTCCTCATATTCTATTTCAAAATAATCAAGATCTTCTTTAAATTTATCTTGTGCAAATCTACAAGTTTCTAATAAATAACCCTTTTCTTCATTCCATTTTAAAAGGCCTTTATAGTAATTATTTTTCAAACATTCCTTTAACATAATAAGTCTTCCAACACGTCCATTCCCATCTTGAAATGGATGTATAGTTTCAAAGTTATAGTGAAATTCAACTATATCTTCTAATGTTATTTTCCCTTTTTAGCATAATTATCCAAAAGTTTTTTAATTTCTTTAGACACATTTTTTGGACCTGTTGTTTTAATGCCACCAACCACATTAGCTAATTTTTTATAATCTCCAACAGAAAACCATTCTTTTTTTGAATCAAATGTTACACTTTTTAATATTCTATGTAACTCTTTAATATATTCTTCTGTTAATTATTTATCCCAATTATCTATAACATAGTCTATACACCTAAAGTGATTACATGTTTCAATTATATCATCTACCTTTACTGCATTATCATTAATTATGGTATTAGTTTCAAATATATTCTTCCGTAAGTCTACTACCCTCAATATGATTAGAATTATATGTAAATTCTACTTGTAACTTATTATACAAAATTCCTTTTTTATCCGTATTTTCTCTATTCTTGAGATAATCTAATTATTTCTAACACTACATCACGTGCCTTTAACATATCCTCAACACAAGCAATTTCATATTGCCCATGGAAATTTTCTCCACCCACAAATAGGTTTGGACACATAAGTCCCATAAATGTAATTTTAGATCCATCTGTTCCACCTCTAATTGCTTTTACTTGTACAGGTATACCTAAATTTTCCATAGCTTTTTTCGCAACATTCACACTTCTCATATCATTTTTTATTAAATCACCCATATTATAGTATTGATCAAATAAATTGTATTTTATTACCTTTCCATATTTTTCTTCTATTTTCTTAGCAATATCTACACAGAATTTTTTTCTAGCTTCAAATTTTGATTTATCGTGATCTCGTATAATATATGTCATGCTAGCTTTTTCAATACGTGCTTCCATATTGTGTAATAAATAGAAACCTTCATATCCTTCTGTTTTTTCTGGCACTTCTTCTTTTGGAAACATACTAGCTATATCACAAGCTATTAAATTAGCGTTAACCATTTGATCTTTTGCCGTTCCTGGATGAACTGAAATACCTTCTATTTCGTATTCTATTTGTGCTGCATTAAAGCTTTCATATTCTAGTTCTCCTAATGGTCCTCCATCAAGAGTGTATGCATAATTACAATTAAAATCTTCTACATCAAAGCTATCTGCACCACGACCTATTTCTTCATCAGGCCCAAATGCTATTCTAACTTCTCCATGCTCTATTTCTGGATGCTTCAATAAGTAAACTATTGCATCTATTATAGCGACTACACCAGATTTATCATCACTTCCAAGTAGAGTTAGTCCATCTGTTGTAACTAAAGTTTTTCCTATGTAGTTTTTTAAATTAGGAAATTTTTCTACTGTCATTAATATGTTTTTTTCTTTATTTAATATAATATCAGATCCATCATAATTTTCAATAACTTTAGGATTAATGCCTATAGAATTAAAATCAGCCGTATCGACATGAGATATAAATCCTACTTTTGCATGCTTTTTACTAGTGTTTGAAGGTAATGTTGCTGTTAAAAACCAACCCTTTGTAATATGTACATTTTCTAAACCCAACTCTTCTAATTCTTTTTTTAGCATAAAAAGAAAATCTTCTTGTACTTTAGTTGTAGGTATAGTATTACTCTTTTCATCAGAACGTGTATTAATTTTTGCGTAACGAATAAATCTATTTAATAATGTCTCATTCATATAATCAACTTCTTTCACTTATTTTTTCTAATATATTTTTAGCTATATTATCTTTTGTATTTTTTTCTATTTTTTCTACATCTCCATTTTTAGTATATATATATACTTCATTGTAGTCTGAATTAAAGCCTATAGTTTTATCAGATACATCATTTAAAATTAAATAATCCAAATTTTTCTTTTCTAATTTTTTTCTAGCATTGACATCTATATTATTTGTTTCTGCTGCAAAACCAACTAATGTAAATTTTTTATTTTCTATTTTAGATAAACTCATTAAAATATCTTGATTTAATTCTAATTCTAGTTTTAATTCGCTAATATCAGTTTTTTTTATCTTTTCATTTCGTATATTTTTTACTCTAAAATCAGAAACAGCTGCACTCATAATTACAATATCCATATTTGATGACAAATCCATAGTCTTTTCATACATTTGATTTGCACTATCTACATATATTATATTTTCTACATTTATTGGCACTTTTAAATCCCTTTTAGTAGATATTAAAGTAACACTAGCTCCCATAAGACTTGCCATTTTAGCTAAACTATAGCCCATTTTACCACTAGATTTATTTGAAATATATCTAACAGGATCTATTGATTCTTTTGTACCACCTGCTGTTATTAAAATTTTTTTATTTTTTAATTCATAGCTTTTGTTAACAAAAAAATCAATATTTTCTACTACGTCATCTACATTAGGGAGTTTTCCACGACCTATATCATCACATGCAAGATGACCTACTATAGGCTCTACAATCTTAATACTCAAATCTTTTAATTTTTTTATATTATTTTGTGTTACCTTATTTTCATACATATTTGTATTCATTGCAGGAAATACTAAAATATTTTCTGGCTTTGCTACCAAAAGTGCCGTACTTGCAAAATCATCGGCTATTCCATTTGCCATTTTAGCTATAATATTTGCTGTAGCTGGCAACACAATAACTTTGTCAGCTTCTTTTACAAGTTGTATATGTGTTACAGTTTCATAATCTACACTATCAAACATTTCAACATATACCTTATTTTTAGTTATAGTTTGAAAAAGTATAGGACTTAACATTTTAGTAGCATTTTTAGTCATAATAACCTTTATGTTATATCCCATTTTTTTTAATTTAGAACAAACATCTATTGCCTTATAGCAAGCTATGCTACTGCTTACTATTATTAAAACCATTTTCATTTATTTTACCTCTTTATTTTTTCTAAAATTTGTAAAATTATATATGTTGATCCACTTGCAATAAGAGGACCTGAAGCTGTCCCTTTAAATAGTACTGAACCTATTATTGTACCCAAACTTATAGCTATTACTACTTGAGGATTTAAAATTTGCATTTGTATACCCTTAGCTGATAATATAGAAGCTATTATCCCCATAATTATAGGTATTATTGTTTTATAATCCATAAAAGATTTTATTAAATCATTTATATTAATAGCTCCCATTGCTATAGGAGTTAATACTGCTAAAGTTAAAAAATATAATCCTAGCTTAATTCCGTATTTTTTAGATATTAGTAAATTATTATCTTTATAGGGTAATATCATCAATATTATTAAAGTAACACTTGCATAGAGCATTATTTTATTTTTATTTAATATACTTAAAATAGCTATAATAACTAAAAATATATATTTACTCATCAAAATATTCCTCCATTTTATATAGAGCTTCTTTTAATTCTGGTATAGTTTTAGTTATAGAAAATCTTAAATAATTTTCTACCATAAAGCAAATTCCAGGAACTACTCCTATATGAAGATTTTCTACGATTTCATTTGCAAAATCAACTGAATTTTTATTTGATAATTTTTCATAATTTGCAAATAAATAAAATGCTCCTTCTGGTTTTATAACATCAAATCCTATTTTTTCTAATCCTTTCGCAAAAAATTCCATTCTTTTTTTATTTTCTTCAATTACTTCAGGTCTTTCTGGATATTCTTGCAAGGCTTTTATAGCTCCGTATTGTGCAATTGTTGTAATTCCTGTTGTTGTATACTGACTTACCTTAACAAAATTAGATATAAAATATTTTGATGCTAGCATATAGCCAACTCTATATCCTGTCATAGAGTGTGATTTTGAAAAGCCATTTATTACAACTATTTTATCCATTAAATCATGATATTTTGCAAATGAATGAAATTTATCAAAAGCTATTGAAGCATATATTTCATCACTTAGTACATATACATCATGTCTACGGATAACATCTGCTATTTTATCCATTTCATCCTTATCTATACAAACTCCACTTGGATTATTTGGATATGTTAATATTATCGCACGTGTCTTTGGTGTTATTGCCTTTTCTAAATCACTTGCTTTTAATTTAAATTTAGTCTTACTTGTATCAAGATATACTTCAACACCTTTTTGTAATTTAATTGTTGGTGCATATCCAGGATATGTAGGCGTAGGCATTATAACTTCATCACCTTCATTAACCAATGATCTAATAAATGTTGATAATCCTTCAGTTGAACCTACTGTTATTAAACAGTTTTCTTCTTTATATGCTCCCCCAAAATATTTATTATAATACTTAACAATTTCTCTTTTTAATTCAGGCATACCTCCTGTTTGAGTATATCCTATTTTATAGTTTAAAATTTTGTCTACCATTTCTTCTTTAACTTTTTGTGGCACATCTTGACTAGGTTCTCCTATAGTTAAATTTATACCATCATCATAATCATTCATCTTTATAGCAATTTGTCTAATTTTTGAAACCTCTAATCCTTCTATAACACTATTTACTTTACTTTTCACTATATTCCTCCAATGCAAATTTTAATACTTCTATCCCTCTTTTTATATCATCTGGATTATATGAGCAAAATGAAAATCTTGCTTCACTTAACCCCATATCATGATGCTCCTTTGAATAAAAACCAGGCCCTGTTGCAAACATAAGAGTTTGATTATTATATCTAAAATCTTCTAAAAGCCATTTTGCAAAATCTTCTACATTTTTTACGGGTAATTTAACTAAAACATAAAAGGCACTTTCTGGTTTACATAGACTTACTCCATCTATTTTTAATAACTGCTCACACAATGTATCACGTCTTTTTTTGTACTCTTTTTTTACATTTTCCATATATAAAGATATGCCTTGTAATAAACTTGTAGTTGCATATTGTTCTATTGTAGAAACGGACAATCTTGCTTGACAAAATTTTAATATCTGAGCCATTAATTTTTTATTTCTTGATGCTATTACACCTATTCTAGCTCCACAAGCACTATAGTGCTTTGAAATACTATCTACCATAATAGCTCTATCATCAATCGAAGATATATTCATAATAGATGTAAACTTTGTAGATGAATATATAAATTGTTTATACACTTCATCTGATATTAAATATAGATCATATTCTATTGCTATTTGTTTTAACATTTCTAATTCTTTTTCGTTTAATACTACACCTGTAGGATTACACGGATTAGAAAAAAGTATAGCACGTGTTTTTTCTGTTATTAATTTTGTAATATCCTCTTTTTTAGGTAGTCTATACCCTTCTTCTATTTTAGTTGTTATAGGTACTAATTTTGCATCAGCTATTCTTAAAAAGCTATCATAATTTGAATAATATGGTTCTGGAACTAATACTTCATCATCTTTATTACAAATAGCGTTGATAGCAAATTGTAATGCTTCACTTCCTCCATTTGTTATCACCATTTCTTCTTTTTTTAAATTTATACCATATTTATTATACGAGCTCTCAAATGCTTCCAAAAGTTCTAGTAAACCTTGTGAATTTGTGTATTTTACTATCTTTTCTTGATAATTTGCTATACCATTGAAAAATGAATCTGGTGTTTTAACATCTGGTTGTCCTATATGAAACCCATAAACCATAACGCCATTTTTCCTTGCTTCATCTGCTAGTGGAACTAATTTCCTAACAGGTGAATATTGCATATTTTTTACTTTTTCTGAAAAATCCATAATTACTCCATCATATTTTTGTTATCATCTTTTACATCAGCTATTGCTACTTCTGTAGTTATAAATATTGCACCTGCTGAAACTGCATTTTGCACTGCTGCTCTCGTTACTTTTGCAGGATCTAGTATACCTTTTTCTACCATATCAACATATTCTTCACTATTTGCATCAAATCCTACATTTTCCGCACTATTTATTACTTTATCTATTATTTGATTAGCATCTAAGCCTGCATTTTTAACTATTTGTGATAACGGCTCAAACATAGCTTTTTTTACAATTTCACAACCTAGATTTTCTTCTTTTTCTAATGTAAAATCTTTCATAGAATTTGCAATTTTTGCTAAAACTACTCCTCCACCTACTACAACTCCTTCTTCTATAGCAGCTTTTGTAGCAGATAATGCATCTTCTATACGCATTTTCATTTCTTTCATTTCAGTTTCAGTAGCAGCTCCTACTCTAATTACTCCTATACCATTAGAAATTTTTCCTAATCTTTCTCTTAATTTTTCCTTATCATATTCTGATGTTGTATTTTCTATTTGTAATTTTATATTTTCTTGTCTTTGCTTTATTTCTTCTTTGTACCCTTTACCATCAATAATGATAGTTTTTTCTTTTGAAACATTTACATTTTTAGCTTGTCCTAAATCATCTAAACTAGCATCTTCTAATTTCATTGCTTTATCTTCAGATATTACTTGAGCTCCTGTTAAAATAGCTATATCTTCTAGCATATCTTTTCTTCTTTGACCAAATGCTGGTGCTTTAACACATACTATATTTAACGAACCACGTATTTTATTTACTACTAATGTTGCAATAACTTCAGCTTCTATATCATCTGCTATTATCACTAAAGGTTTTGATGTTTCTACAACTTTTTCTAGTAATGGTAAAAGTTCTTTCATGCTATTTATCTTTTTATCAGTTAATAGTATATATGGATTTTCAAAATTAGTTACCATTCTTTGAGTATCTGTTACCATATATGGTGACATATACCCATTATCAAACTGCATACCCTCAACTATTTCTAAGGTTGTTTCAAGACTTCTTGACTCCTCTACTGTTAATACGCCAGTTTTACCAACTTTTTCTATAGCTTTTAAAATTAATTCACCTATATATTCACTATTAGCAGATACTGTTGCAACATTTTTTATTTCACCATCATTTACTACAGGTCTTGATATTTCTTTTAATCTTTTTATAACTTCCTGTCCTGCTTTTTCTATACCTTTTCTTATTAACACAGGGTTTTTACCTTGTTCTATAAGGTCTAACCCTTGATTTATTATACTACCTGCTAATACTGTAGCTGTTGTTGTACCGTCTCCTGCTATATCATTTGCCTTAGTTGCAACTTCTTTTACTATCTGTGCTCCCATATTTTCTATTTGATCATTTAGTTCAACTTCTCTTGCAATTGTAACCCCATCATTTGTGATTATTGGTGCACCAAATCCTCTATCTAGTACAACGTTTCTTCCCTTAGGTCCTAGTGTTACCTTGACTGAGTTAACTAAAGTATTAACTCCATTTCTTAAAGATTTTCTTGCATCTCCACTAAATTTTATTATTTTGCTCATTTTTTAAATCTCCTTTGCTAGAACATCTTTTAATTCTAATATTATATAATCTTCTTCATTGTATTTTATATTTTCTCCCTTATATTTAGAAAAATATACCATTTCTCCTTTTTTTAATTCTGATATATTACTACTTACTTCAATAATACACCCCTTATATATCTCTTGGTTTGTGCTTGAATCATTTAATATTATTCCACTTTTTGTTTTTGTTTCATTTTCTTTTTTTCTAACTAGAATTCTATCTCCCATAGGCTTTATCATATTTTTTCCTCCCATTTATTATGTAATTCATATATATTTTTTGACCCTGTTAAAAGCATTATTAATTTTATTTCATATATCCATTCTTTCAAAATTTGAATAATTTGTTCATCTGTATAGTCTATAAGTAATCTCAAAATATATCCACTTATGCCAACAGCTTTTGCTCCCATAGCCAAACATTTAACTACTTGCATAGGATTATTTATTCCACCAGAAGCTAATATTTCTACACTATCCATATATCTTTTAGCATATTGTAATGATTGTTTTAATGTATACCCAATTTCATATAAATATTGCCTATCTAGATTTCTTCTTTTATCTTCTATATATGCAAAATTAGTTCCACCTTTTGAGCTAATATCTATAGTTTTAACTCCTAATGAGGCTAACTTTTCAAAAGTATCTTCTCCCATTCCAAATCCAGTTTCTTTAATGATTATAGGGATACTAATATTTTCTATAGCATCTTTAATATTTTTAGTCCATGATATAAAATTAATATCCCCATTTTCCATTAAAAGTTCTTGTAATGGATTTAAATGTATTTGTAATATCTTTGCGTTTGTATCAGTTATAGCTTTTTTCATATTCTCTAAACTTTTATCAGCTCCTATATTTACACCACAATTTTTAGGATAATAGTAACTAGAATTATTAAGTGCTGGTGAATATGATCCTGAGAACATAAATATATCTAATTTCGAACAAATATATTCTAACCTTTTATTTATATCACTAGCTTTACTACTCCCACCTGTCATAGCATTAATATATATAGGAGTGCTAAATTTCATATTACAAAATATTGTAGATATATCAATATCTTCAATATTTAAGTTAGGTAAACTTAAATATTTTAATTTAATATCTGAAAGACTATCTATATATTTACAATCTAGTGCATACAACATATGCTGATCTTTTTTCATCATAAACTAAACTCACCTCAATAACAAAATCTCCTAAGCCCGCACCACTTGTTTTTCTTCTCTTGTTTTCGTTTATTATTTTTTTTAAACTTTCACTAACTATATTAATTTTGCTAAAATTTTGTAAAAATTCTAAATTACACTTTAACTTTTCTATACAATTTTCTAATTCATTATTTTCTCCTTTTTCAATTAAATTGACTAAATTAAGTGTTAATTTATCTGATATATCACAAAATTTTTGAAAATTTTTAGTATTATATATATTTTTTATAGGAGAAATTTGTTTTTTCGTACTAGCTTCAATTCCACTCCATATAGCATCTATTTTAAGTACGCCTTTAGGTTTTACTATTTTAACTTCAAAATTATCATTATCATCTATACTTTTATACAAAATTAAATCTTCAAAACAAATACAAGCAACATCTCCCATTGATCCTGTTTGGCCTGCTTTTTTTAGTGCATGTACTGACAAAAGGAATAAATCATCTTTAGTGTATTTTAATCCAAAATATTCTAAAATTGATTTTATGGTTACAACAACAACACTAGCAGAAGAGCCTAAACCTATTTTTTTGTTACCTTTATACAAATCTGTTGAATAAGTATATTTAAATTTTTCATACTTACCTACATATAGAAAAGCTTGTTCTCTTGCATATTTTAATATATCATCCTTGTCTTTTATAGGACTTATAACTTCTTCTTTTTCTGATTTTTCTATATTTAGATAAGTATATTTATCAACTGCTGCTATTAATGCATATGAGCCCTTTCTTAAAACAGCATACTCCCCCGCTATATATATTTTAGATTTTGCCTTTACTAACATAATATAATTTTTCCTTTATATACTTTTTTTAAATAATCTAATATTTCTTTTTCATTTTCTTTTAAATAAAGTACTTTAACATTAGGCCCTGCATCTGTTGTGTAATATACATTAAATCCTTTTTTTCTCATGTTTTTCACTAAATCAATTAATTTTTTTGATTTATCTTTTAAATATGTAAAAGATGGATTTGATGTAATCATTGTTTTATGCATAAATTCTGTACTTTTTTCCATTGCCTCACCTAATGATTTAAAATCATTCTCTATTAAAGCTTTTTTTGCTTTTAAAAAATACTCTTTATTTTTTCTAACCCACTCATCTATTAATGGAGATGTGTTTTTACAAATTTGCATAGCTTCTCTACTGCTTATTTCTTTTTTATTATCATCTACTATTAGTGCTAACATGGATAAATTTAAATTAGTACATATTTCATAAATTTCTCCATTAGTGGTAAAAGCTGATATATTATAGAAAGATCTTGCACTAGAACCTGAACCCATACTAGATATTTTTGCCAGATCTACAACTTTTAAATTCAAATTAAAAAATCTATTTAATTCTTTAGTTAATGCTGCATAAGCTGACGAACTAGATGCAAGCCCTGCTGCCGTTGGCATTAAATTATAGCTATCAATACATATTTTACATCTATCCTTTATTACCTTATCAACAAATGAAAATATCTTTTTAGTTTCAATTTCATTTTGTACAACACCATTTAGTATAAATTTATCTCTATCACTTTTTGTTATACAAGTCTTTGTATAAAGTGTTTTAGATAATAGGGAAATGCTAGGTACTAATGGCTTTAAATATGGATCATATTTATCTTTGCACCAATATTTAATTAATGCTATATTCATATATGCTATACTCTGACTATCCAAAAGTTACTTACTCCTTCTTTTAGTATTTTTTTTGTTAATTTTCTTGCCTGATTTTTGTTTTTACATAAAGATATTATGCAACCTCCAAGACCAGACCCCGTAATTTTAGACCCAAGACTATTATAGTTTGCTTTACGTATTATTCTATCTAAAAATGAGTTACTAAGTTTTAATTGTTTTAGATTACTTTGTGCTTGTTTCATTAACTTACCTACTGCATAAATATCTTTTGCAAATATCTTATATATTGCCTTTTCTGTAATATCTCCTAAATTTTCTATTATATCTATTTTATTTAATCTATTAACTAATTGAACTGCTTCTTTTGTACTAGATTTTATACCTGTATCTATTATGACTACATATGCATTAAGATCTATATCAAGATATATATTTTCTTTACCTTTTTGAAAAATTAGTGCCTTTTCATTAATTATTACAGCTGTATCTATACCACTAGGATTACCATGTGCCTTAATTTCAGCTTGATTTGATATTTCAAACTCATTAGCTCCCTCTAATCTAGCTAGTGCAACCGATAATGCAGCAGATGAACCAAGACCTCTTGATATAGGTATATTGGAAATTACCTTTATATAATCCTTTATATTAAGTAATCCCTTTATATACTCCAAATGTTCATCTTGCATGCATTTTTCTTTTTGTTTTTTCACTCTAATTTTTAATTCTTTAATAGGTATGGCTAAGGCTTTTTTCCCATATACCACACTATGTTCTCCAAATAATATTATCTTCGCTATTGCTTGCATCTTATTTCCTCTAATATTTTCTTTGCCGTAGTAATATTTATACTTTTTAAATTTATCATTTTATTAACTACACTCTCAACTTCATCATTTTTTGCTCCTGCAAAAAGTGCTACAGAATTTGCTTGCAATTTCATATGTCCTTTTTGTATACCATCAGTTACTAGTGCCCTTAATGCTGCAAAATTTTGTGCTAAACCTAATGCTACTGTAATCTCACTTAATTTTACTGCATTAGGATTACCTAAAATATCTAGTGAAATTCTACTTGCAGGATTTAATCCTATAGATCCTCCAACTGTTGCAATAGGCATAGGTAATGTAAGTTCTCCAACAAGATCTCCATTTTCTTTATACCACTTCGTTAATGATTTATATACACCATCTTTTGTAGCATAGGCATGTATTCCAGCTTCAATTGCTCGCCAGTCATTACCTGTTGCAAGTGAGATAGCATCTATACCATTTAATATCCCTTTATTATTTGTTACTGCCCTATATGTATCAGAATTTGCAAATTCACAAGCTAAAACTATTTTATCTTCTAACTGCTCATCTAATTTAACTCTACATTTTGCACTAACTAACATTGAAGTAGCATAATTTGATAAAATACTCATTAATTTTTTGGCTTTTACTATATTTAGAATAATAGGACTTATGTCTTCTAACATGGTGTTTATAGTATTTGCTCCCATAGCATCTAATGTATCTACATAAAGATAAATTATTGTAAATTTTCCTTTTTTTTCTACTTTAATATCTCTTGCTCCTCCTCCAAGACTAACCAACATTTCTTGCGTAGAATTTGCAAGATTTAAAAGTTCAGATTTTTTATCATATACCTTATTTATATCTCCCTCAACATCATAAAGAGCAATTTGTCCTATAGTAAGCCTTTTATCTACTTGCACTTCTATATTTCCTAATATTTTAGCCGCATTACTAGCTGCTGCTATTACTGATGGTTCTTCTATAGCCATAGGAATTACATAATCTTTCCCGTTTATGCAAAAATTAGTTGCAAGGCCTAGTGGTAAACCTAAAATACTAATTTGATTTTCTATAATAGAGCTAGCTATTTCATTAGATAGAACTTTACTATTTATTAAATCTTCATATGTTTTTTCATTTATACTATCTTTTAGAATTTCTACTCTTTCTATTCTGTTTTTTTTGTAATATTTTTCAAATTTTTTCATATTTTCTTTCTTTATTAAATATACCTTTAAGATATACTTTTTCTCCCTCTAAATTATTAAACTGAACATCTTCTTTTAAAGTTTCAAAAAACATTTCTTCATATTCTTTAATATTAAGCTTTTTTCTATTTTCTAGCATCTTTACATTTTCTTCTCTATGTAAATATTTATTATATCCCTCTACTATTTTTAATGTGAAAAATTCACTAACCGCTCCTGAACCGTAACTATATAATCCTATTAAAGAGTCTTTATTCATTTTTTCACTATTTTCTAACAATGAAATTAAACTTAAAAATAGAGAACCTGTATAAATATTTCCTATTTCCTTACTATATATCACTGAAGCATTAAACTTCTCTAATAAATTTTCTCTATTTATTCTCTTTAACCCCTTTAATCCTAACTTTGGATAAGGTATATGAAAACATAGTGCACTGTAATTCTTTTTGCCAAATCTATTTTCAAATTCAGAATATACTTTATCTAATGATAAAAGGTAAGTGTCTGTTGATAATTTCCCATTAGCTATAGCGTATATAGAGTTGTTGGGTCTATAAAAATCCATAACATCTTTTGTGTAGCAAACTGCTTCATTTGTTATTTCTAGCATCTTAGGATTTTGTGATATTAACATAGCTACAGCTCCACACCCTTGAGTTGATTCTCCACTAGTATTTATTCCATATTTTGCAATATCACTTGCTATTACTAAAACCTTACTATCAGGTCTAGACGATATGTAGTCTTTAGCTATTTGAAGTGCTGCAGTTGCTCCATAGCATGCTTGCTTTATTTCTACACTTCTACAAAATTCATTTATGCCTAATAGTGAATGTATAAACGCACTAGCAGACTTTGATTGATCGACTCCTGTTTCAGTTCCTACTATTAACATATCTATATTTTTTTTATCATTATCATCTAATATTTTTTCTGCTGCCATAACTCCCATAGTTACAATGTCTTGAGTTATAGGATTAATAGCCATCTTATTTTGCATTAGTCCTATTACAAATTTATCAGGATCTATATTCCTTGCAACTGCCAAATCACGTATATCTAAATAATATTTAGGAACATATATTCCCATTTTATCTATACCTATTTTCATTTTAATTATCCCTTTCAATTAATAATGCTAAACCTTGTCCTCCACCTACACAAAGACTTGCAATACCTTTTTTTGCTTTTCTTCTTTTCATTTCATTTATTAATGTAACTACTATTCTTGCTCCACTTGCTCCTATAGGATGACCTAGTGCTAGAGCTCCACCATTTACATTTACTTTTTTTTCATCTATACTTAATTCTTTAATACAAGCTATTACTTGGCTTGCGAAAGCTTCATTTATTTCAAACAAATCAACATCAGAAATATTTAAATTTTCTCTATCAATTAATTTTCTAATTGCATATACTGGACCTAACCCCATATATGCTGGATCTAAGCCTATATTTTCAACATTTTTAATATATCCTAAAATCTCTAAATTAAGCTTTTTTGCAACATTTTCTTCCATCAAAAGAAGTATTGCAACTCCGTCATTTAAACCTGTAGAATTCCCTGCTGTAACTACACCATTTTCCATAAAAGCTGGCTTTAATTTACTTAATTTTTCCATACTTTGATCTTGTCTTATATGTTCATCAGAAAAAATATAATCTAAATCCACTATTTCTTCACTTAATTTAAAAGTATTTTCTATTGCTTTTTTAGTGCTATTTAATGCAAATTCATCACATTCTCTTCTTGTAATATTATATTTTTTAGCTATATTTTCAGCAGTAATTCCCATATGATAGTTATTAAATACATCAGTTAACCCATCACAAAGTAAGCTCTTATACTCTACACTACTCATATTTTCTAGTCCACCAACTAGAATAACTTCACTTTTTCCTAAAAGTATTGAATTAACCGCTAATTCTATGGCTTTCATGCCAGAACCACAAACCATATTTACTGTATATGAGCTAGCATTTAATGGAATACCAGAATTAACTGATATTTGTCTTGCAACATTTTGTCCATAGTTAGTTTGCATTACCATACCCATTATTACTTCATCTATTTTATTTAATATATTTTTATCTATACTTTTTTTTAAAATTTCTGTTGCAACTTCAACAATATTTTTATCTAAAAAACTTTTTTTGTATGCTCCTATGGCCGATCTTTTTGCTAAAACTATTGCAACTTTTTTTTCTACCAAAAAACCACCTTCTTTTACAAATTTAGTTTAATTATATCACATTTTAGTGTTTAGTTAAATATGCAAGCATTTAAAACTTAAAGGGGCTGTTGCAAAGTGACTAATTTTTAATCAAAATTTTTTACTATGTTAAGCTTCTTTTTTCAATTTATGGAATACATTTCTTACTTTTTTCTTTTCTCTTTTTTGTCTATGCATTCTAAAATTATATCCCATTAAAAGAAAGCCTATTTCTCTTTCTACATT
>CABURZ010000014.1 GCA_902494065.1 uncultured Sneathia sp.
GATAAATTTCTTTTTTTTGCTTCTTGTATCATTTTATCATCTAAATCAACTCCATAAAATTTACAATATGGATATTTGCTAGATAAAATACTTAAATTTAACCCATTATTACATGCAACTTCCAAAATTTTTAATTCTTTTTTAAAGTCAATATGATTTAGTAAAAAATTAGTTGCTTCTATGCCTCCAGGTCTTAATCGTTTTTTACCTAATTTTCTCAAAAATTCATGTCCTAATATTTTTTTACTCATATTTATACACCACCGTAAGTACCATTTTGAATTTTTCTATTGCATAAACACTATGTGGTATATTTGCTGGCATTATTATACTTTGCCCTTTTAACACTTCATATTCAACTTCATCTATTGTAATTCTTGCCAAGCCATCTAAAACTTGTATAATAGCATCTCCACTAGTTTTATGGGTTGAAATTTCTTGATCCTTATCAAATGAAAATAAAGTAATTGATTTTTGCCTATCTTGAACTAAAGTTTTTGAAACTATTTGCCCTTTTAAATAAGTAACTTCATCTTCTAAATTTAAAACTTTGCTTTGATCTATATTTTTAATTATACTCATTGTACCACCTCACATTTATTATACATAGGACAACCAAGACAACCTGTTTTCCCTCTTACTGATTTTACTTCAGTTGGTTTTAACCCCTTATATCTTTTAAATAATAAGCTAAACCTACTATTAGAAACATAACCAACTTTATTTGAAATTTCTGATATGCTTAAATTTGAATTTAATATCAAACTTTCCGCAACATTAATTCTTTTTCTTTGAATGTATTCTGTTATACTCATATTAAATTTTTCCTTAAATTTAACTTTTAACTTAGTTCCACTCATAAGAGCTATATTTTCTAATAAGCCTTGTGTTATATTTTTTGAATAATTTTCATCTATATACCTACCTACATTTAATATTGCTTTTTCGTCTTCTAAGCTCATAGTATCTCTATTTTTTTGCTCATATGCTTTTAGAGAAACATAAAGCCACTCTTTTGCCCTAGATTCAAAAAACATATTTACACTAGGTTCATTATTTCTATTTTTTAAAATTTCTTCTGATATTTTAAATAAAGCTTTTGTAACAGTTTCTTTTGTTTCAAAAAATATGTTATAAAGTTTTTCATTTTGATATTTATTTTCTATTTTATCTATTAATCTTTTCTTAAATTTTAATCCAACACTTAAATATGGTCTTTGACCATATAGTAAATAGTGTGGCTTAGTTTTTCCTACCTCTATTATTAAAACAGAATTTGAATTAATACTCTGATAAGGTTCAAACCACTCTCCTTCTCCTGTCATTATATAATTAGAAACAAACGCGACATCTGGTATTTTAAAATTCTCGTTTATAACAACGTCTCTTTTTATATAAAGATCCGTAATATCTATTATATACTCATCTGTTTCATAGAACCAATATATGCCTTTGAAATTATCGTCATCAATGTTATATGCCTTACCTTTATCTGAGTATTTATGACAATAAGAACAAGGAATAAATCCAAACTTGTTAATTACTATATTTTCAAAATCTAGCATTTCAATCCCTTCAATACACTTGATATTTATCTTAATTAGACAATTAATTTCACTTTTATTGTACTATATTTTGAAAAATAGTACAATATTTTTATCTATTTAATACATTTTTGGAGGTTATATGTTTAAAATTTATAAAAAGATTCTACATTACGTACCTGAAGTTAGTTATCTTACATATTTTAGCATCGTTGTTTCATTTTTATCTTCTTTTTTTACTGTAGGAAGCTATTTATTTATGTATAAATTTTTTTATAACTTAATTGTATATAGTAATATAGAAAAATCTATAACTTACTCTATATTTATAGTAGTAACGTTAATAATAAGCTCTTTTTTACAGTTTATTGCAAATATGCTATCACATAAATTAGGATTTAGAGTAGAAACTAATTTGCGTAAAAAAGGTATAGACATCCTAACTAATGCAAATTTCAACTTTTTTAATGAGCATTCTTCAGGATTTATAAGAAAAACTATAGATGATAACGCAGCCCAAACTCACGCAATAATAGCACATTTAATTCCTGATAACGCAAATGCTCTTATGACTCCTATATTAGTTTTAATTTTAGGATACTACATTAATTTTTATGTAGGTCTTGTCTTATTGTTTTTAATAATAATAACATTTTTCTTTGCTTTTAAAATGAAAGGTAAAAGAAAATTTATGGACCACTATCAAAATGCACTAGATGAAATGAGTAGCAAAACAGTCGAATATGTTAGAGGAATGCCTATTATAAAAATATTTGGTCTTGATATAACATCATTTAAAAGCCTTCATGATTCAATTAACAATTATTCAAGTAATGCTTTAAAATATGCTAATTCAAATAAATGGCCTTTTGTTTTCTATCAATTAATCTTTTTTGGAATAACTGCATTTATACTTCCTTTTATTGTAATGTTTAATATAAAAGAATATGTTATCCCTTTAATATTCATAATTTTTCTCACAGGTGTTTTATACACTGTAATGATAAGAATAATGTACGTATTTATGTATTCATTTAAAGGTAATTATGCCATATCTCAATTAGAAAATCTTTTTTCAGATATGGAAAAACATAAATCCTATTTTGGGAAAAAAGAGAATTTTGAAAATTTTGACATAGAATTTAAAACCGTTAATTTTAGCTATAATAAAAATAAAAAGGTTTTAGATAATATTTCATTCAAATTAAAACAAAATTCAATCTACGCCCTTGTAGGAGCTTCTGGTGGGGGTAAAACTACTATAGCTAAACTTATTTCAGGATTCTATAGTATAGATAGTGGTGAAATACTAATAGGTGGTGTTAATTTAAAAGAATATTCTAAAAAGGCTATTATAGAAAATATATCCTTTGTGTTTCAAAATCCAAAACTTTTTAAATTAAGTATTTTTGATAACGTAAAAATTGCTAAAAAAAATGCTAGTGATGAAGAAGTTTACAGAGCTTTAAAACTTGCAAGATGTAATGAATTTTTAAATAAATTTGAAAAAAAAGAGCATACGATAATAGGATCTAAGGGTGTATATTTATCTAATGGGGAAAAACAAAGAGTTGCAATAGCACGTGCCTTTTTAAAAAACTCTAACATAATAATATTAGATGAAGCAAGTGCTAGCATAGATTCTGACAATGAATATGAATTACAAAAAGCCATACATGAACTAATAAAAGGAAAAACAATTTTAATGATAGCTCATCGTCTTACAAGTATAGTTAATGTAGATAAAATTTTTGTTGTTGAAAATGGAAAAATAGTAGAAAAAGGATCTCACGAAGAACTTATTGCTAAAGGCGGAAAATATTGTCATTATCAAAATTTATACAATGTTGCAAATGAATGGAGGGTAATAAATGAATAAATTTAACTTATACAAAACATTCTTTATATCATTTTTAGTAAATATATCACAGCTATTACCTTTAGGTATTTTAATACTATTTTTAAATAATGTTAAATTAAATGAAAATATATACATCTTACTTTGTATATTATCTATTATTTTGATATTGATAATACTTAGTAGCGAATACGATAAATTATATAAATTAACATATGAAAATAGTTCAAAATGGCGTATGCAAATAGGACAAAAATTAAAAGATTTACCTCTTTCATATTTTTCAAAACATAATTTATCAGACCTTGCCCAAACAATAATGAGTGATTGTGCAAAAATGGAACATGCAACAAGCCACGCACTATCACAAACTATTGGATTTATAGCATACTTTATACTTGTAAGTATAATTGCAATAAACTATAACTATATTTTAGGTATTACTTTGTGTCTTCCCTTTATATTAAATGTAATATTACTTATAGCTTCAAATAAAATGCAAATCAGTAAACATACTAAATACTATCATATATTAAGAGAAAATGCTGAAGCTTTTCAAGAAACTATTGAATTACAACAAGAAATACAAAGTCTAGGAATAGAAAAAGTTATAAAAAATAAATTATATAAAAAAATGGACGATACTGAAGTTGTTCACTATGATGTTGAAAGTTCAATAACAGCACTTTTAACTCTTACAAACTTACTTTTATACTTAGAAATAGGTATTTTAATATTAGTTGGAACAAGATTATATATAAATAATCAAATATCTCTAGTAGCGCTAATTTGTTCTATGATAGTATGCCTAAAAATTAATGAAGGAGCTTTTCCTATTACTCTTAATTTAACAGAATTCTTTTATATAGACGCAAGAATTAAAAGATTAAATGAAATAAAAAATGCTAAAACTCAAAAAGGAAAAGATATAGAACTTAAAACTTTTGATATAGAATTAAAAAACGTTTCTTTTAAGTATGAAAATGAAAAATATAACACTATTAAAAACGTTTCTTTCAAAGCACTACAAAATGAGGTGACTGCTATTGTAGGAAAATCTGGTTGTGGTAAATCTACATTATTAAAACTTATTACAAGACTTTTTGATTATGATGAAGGTAATATTAAAATTGATAATTATGACATCAAAGATATATCTACAAACTCTTTATTTAAAAATATTTCTATTGTTTTTCAAGATGTTATACTATTTAATACAAGCATTAAAGAAAATATACGTATAGGTAATTTAAATGCTAGCGATGAGGAAGTTATGAATGCATACAATCTCGCTAACTGCAATGATATGAATACAGATGATATTATAGGAGAAAATGGTATTAATTTATCAGGTGGACAAAGACAAAGAATATCTATTGCACGTGCATTTTTAAAAAATGCTCCTATACTTATATTAGATGAAATATCGGCTTCTCTTGATGTTGAAAATGAGACTAAAATACAACAAAGCTTGCAAAAACTTATACGTAATAAAACTGTTATAGTTGTGTCACATCGTATAAAATCTATTGAAAATGTTGATAAAATAGTGGTTTTAGATAAAGGAACAGTTGTAGGAGTTGGAACACATAAAGCTTTATTAAATAATTGTGAAGTCTACAAAGAATTAGTAAATAAAGTGAAATTAACAGAAGAATTTAATTATATGAATTAGAATATAAAGTGAATCCATTTGGGTTCACTCCCTTTTTTTATATGCAACATTACCGCCTCTATATATTATACCACAAAAAAACTTTAAAAAAAAAGAAGCTAAGCTTCTAAAATTATGGTGCCCAAACGCGGAATCGAACCACGGACACAGGGATTTTCAGTCCCTTGCTCTACCGACTGAGCTATCTGGGCATACTGGCGGGCAGACTGGGATTCGAACCCAGACGGCTTTCACACCTTCGCCGGTTTTCAAGACCGGTTCCTTAGCCAGTTCGGACATCTGCCCTTAAAATATTAAATAAAAAAAAGCAACCTTTAGGTGCTATGGTAGAGCCTAGGAGAATCGAACTCCTGTTGCCGGGATGAAAACCCGATGTCCTGACCACTAGACGAAGGCTCCATTTCACTAATGGTGGATCCGACTGGGATCGAACCAGTGACCTCACGGTTATGAGCCGCGTGCTCTAACCATCTGAGCTACGGATCCAAAAGGATATGGCGTACCTGAAGGGATTCGAACCCCTGGCCCACAGCTTAGAAGGCTGTTGCTCTATCCAACTGAGCTACAGGTACATATGTCTATTTACTGGTGGGCTATACTGGGGTCGAACCAGTGACACCATGATTAAGAGTCATGTGCTCTACCAGCTGAGCTAATAGCCCATTTTTGTCATTTTTCTAAGTATGAGAATGGTGAGCCATACTGGAATCGAACCAGTGACACCATGATTAAAAGTCATGTGCTCTACCGACTGAGCTAATGGCTCATACTTTGGAGCGGGAAACGAGGGTCGAACTCGCGACATTCAGCTTGGAAGGCTGACGCTCTACCATCTGAGCTATTCCCGCACTTTTTTGGTTGCGGAGATTGGATTTGAACCAATGACCTTTGGGTTATGAGCCCAACGAGCTACCTGACTGCTCTACTCCGCGATATGTCATTGGTGCCTCGGGCCGGACTCGAACCGGCACGGAAATATTTTCCACAGGATTTTAAGTCCTGTGCGTCTACCGATTTCGCCACCAAGGCACTTCTCTATCAGAACAAGATTTATTATACACTAAACACTTATCTTTGTCAACAACTTTTTTATTTTTTTTATTTTTTATTTCACTAAGCCTTTATTTTTCTACATTTTCATGAATTATAAACTTTTCAATTTCTTCTTTTTTTAATGAATCTTTTAAAGGAACATCTAAAACTTTTACCTTTAAGTTATTATTAAAATATTTAATTTCCAAAACATCCATAGCTTTTACAGCATAGCTTGATTTTTTTGGTTCACCATTAACTTTTACATTTCCTGCATCACATAAATTTTGTGCTACTACTCTTCTTTTTATTATTCTTGTAACTTTAAGGAATTTATCTAATCTCATTATTTACTCCAATTATTTAATACTCTAGTTATAGCTAGTGTATATGATTTTGTTTTTGTTTCTTTTATAACTTTATTTACTTGTAATAAAAATTCTGCAACTCTTACATTTTTATGTGTTTTCTCTTGTATTTTTGTTATATATTCTCTAGTTAATCTCTTTATTGTTTCATTTGATTCAATTAAACCATAATCTTGTTTAAATCTTTTTAATATTACTTCAGATTGTGTATCTATAACAACTGGTTTTAATTCTTCTTTCTTTGTTTCTATTACTTTAGTAATTACATCTTCTTTTTCTATTTTCTTTGGGGTTACTTTTTCTAGTATTTCTTTTTTTTCTACTTTTTTCTCAATTTTTCTTTTTATCACTACATTTTCATATGGATCATAACTAGAAAAACCACTTTTAATTACCGTACATGATGCAAGACTTAAAACTGTTAATATATATATTGATTTTTTCATAATTAATTACCCCCTTTTATTTTTTGAAACATCTCTGTCTCATTTAATTCTACCATATTACCTTTGAAATTAAAATAGAATTTATTGTTTTTTTGCTTTATTTCTCGTATATTATTTTTTTGACAATACAATTTTATTCTTATTACATTTAAAAATTTACTAACACTTTCTGGTAATTTCCCAAATCTATCTACTAATTCTTCAGAAATTGCATTTATATCTTTTACAGATTCTGTATCTACAACTCTTTTATATATTTTTATTCTTTCAGGTTCTTTTATATATTCTTCTGGTATATATCCTTTATCGTCTATATCTAATTTGACTTCAATTTTATTTATTTTTTCTCCCTTTTGTTTTCTGATTTCTTCATCTAACAACTTTATATATAGATTATATCCAAATGATTCTATAGCACCATGTTGTTTTTTACCTAAAATTTCTCCTGCACCTCTTATATTCATATCTTCTGAAGCTATAATATATCCACCAGAACTTATATCAGAAACTTCTTTTATGCTTTGTTCTTTTTTCTCACCTTTTTCTGTTAATTTTTTAGATTTTAACAAATAGCAATATGCTTGTCTTTTAGATCTACCTACACGACCTCGTAACTGATAAATTTGAGATAATCCCATTCTATCAAACCCTTCTATAATTATTGTGTTAGCATTAGCTATGTCTATACCATTTTCAATTATAGTTGAAGCTACTAAAATTTGAAAATCACCTCTGTCAAATGCTTCTATTTTATCTTTTATCTCTTTAGGCGTAAGTTTCCCATGTATATATTCTATACCTATAAAGCTTGGCAACATTTCTTTTAGATATTTAACTTTTTCTACCATGCCTTTAACATCATTAGAAATATAATAAACTTGGCCATCTCTTTTTATTTCCTTCAAAATAGCGTTTTTTATTTCATTTTCGTCTAAATTTTCTAAAACTTTAGTTAAAATGGGTAATTTTTGTGTGGGTGGAGTTGAAATTAAAGAAATATCTCTTATACCTAATAAAGCTAAATTTAATGTTCTAGGAATTGGAGTAGCAGTTAAAGTCAAAACATCTACATTAGACTTACTTGATTTTAATTTTTCCTTATGTTTTACTCCAAATTTTTGCTCTTCATCTATGATTAATAAACCTAAATTATTAAATATAACATCTTCACCTAATAATTTATGTGTTCCTATTATTAAATCAATTTTACCTAACACAAGCCTATCCAAAATTTCTTTTTTAGAACTCAACCTTGAGTAGCTTTCAATTATAACAGGGAAATCTTTAAATCTCTTTTTAAATCTTTCATAATGTTGATTTGCTAAAATTGTGGTAGGGGCTAATAGTGCCACTTGATAACCACTTTCTATTGCTTTAAAAGCCGCTCTCATTGCAACTTCTGTTTTACCATATCCAACATCACCACAAACTATTCTATCCATTATTTTATAACTTTGCATATCTTTTTTTACTTCTTCTATTGCCTTTTTTTGATCTGCAGTTTCAAGATATTCAAATTTTTCTTCAAATTGTTTTTGAAAAACAGTATCTTCAATAAATTTTATACCTGTTTGTGCCATTCTTTTTGCTTGAATTTTTATTAATTCAGAAGCTATTTTTTCTATTTGTTCTCTATATTTAGCTTGCTTTTTCTTAAAGCCACGTCTACCTAATTTATATAATTCTGGTTCTTTATCGCTTATATTTATATATTTTTCTATTCTATGTAATTTTTCTATAGGTACATAAAGTTCTGCTTCATCTGCATATTGTATCATCAAATATTCTTTTTCATACATCATTTTAAGTCCTACATACTTACCTATACCGTATTCTATGTGTATTACATAATCTCCCACTTTTAAATCATTTATAGAATTATATTTTAACTCTTGTTTTCTTTTATTTTCTCTTTTTAATTCAATTTCAGATTGATAATTTCTATCTTCACTTAATTTTACTTCAATTATTTCGCATTTTTCACGTATTTTTTCATATCTTTCACGCAAAATATCACAAGGCATTTCATTTAAAATTAACATCGTTTCTAAACTGTGAGTTATAAGTTCAACATTTTCCATAAAAAAATTTATTTTTTTATGTGATAATTCTGTTATTAAAACTTTTTCACCCCTTGTTACATTCGAATAAATTTTAACTGATTTAATGTTTTCAAAAGATTTTTGTGTTTCTATATCAAATATCTTTATTTTTTCTAATTCAGTATCAAAAAAATCTAATCTAATAGGATTATCCATATTAGGTGAATAAACATCTATTATATTCATTCTTCTTGAATATTGACATTTGTCTTCTATCATATATTGTTTTTCATAAGAAAATTCTAATAATTTTTCTTCTATAGCTCTTAAACTATAATCTTTTCCAACTTCTAATGTAAAATTATCATATTTTTCAAAAAATACGTACATTGCCAAATTAAAATCTATAAATATGGCTTGAGATGTTTTAGAATTTAAAAGATTTATCAGTCTAATATTTAAGTCTAATAACTCTTTTTTACTACCTGTATTAGTTTTCAAAAAAGTTGTACTAACTCCTTTTTTATTTAATATATATTCATAATATTGTAAATTTTTTAGCGATGTTGCTATATACACAGTTGTTGTATTAAGATTTTCAAACAGCTTATATACATCTTCTTTATTTATTTTTAACATTTTTTTCTCCACCTAAAAGATGATTTAATCTATCTAATATTGCTTTTTTTCTTATATTTAAAACTTCTTCTATTTTTGATTGTATTTCTATTTTCACATATTTATCAAGGAGTAGATTATAATCCTCATTTGAAATAAATTTTTCTTTAATTTTTAAAAATAAATGTGTTAATACTTCATCTTTAGCTTGTAGATATATTGTTCTATCGTATTCATATATTTTAGTTACATATTCCTCAGTTAAATAAGGATTATCTAAAAGCATTTTTTTTATTTTTTTCTTTTGTATAAAATTTATCTCATTTGTACAAATTGGACATTTTTTTTCGCTTCCTTTAAAGTATTCATGGCAATTTTCACACTTCTTACCACCTGCGTTTTTTATATATTCATCCTTGACTAACTTAATTGCAAGAGATGCTACTAAATATCTTTTATTTTCATCATCTTTAATATCTTCAAAAACTTTTAAGGCTATTTTTCTATTTTTTTCCATTATTTCCTTAAAATCTCTTTCTTTTTTATTTATCACAAGTGTTTTATTTTTAAATTTTTTCAAATCTACTTTTACAAAAAGCTTTTCAACATTTTTATCATACGTCTTTATTTTTTTTAAAAAATCATCCTTTAATATATTAAATTCATTTGCATATATCTGATCTTTTGTATAAATTATAGCTACATTATCTTTAATTTCAAGTTTTGATTCATTTTGAATATCTTTATCTACAATTTTACTCCATATGTCTTTTTTTTTCTCATCTATTATCTGAAATATCTTTTTTATTTTCAATTATTTCACCATCTTTAACATAAAAAAATTTAGCTTGTATATTTAATTTGTTCGTACTTGTAAAAAAGCATTGTATATTTTTCTTAGATAAGTAACTTATTAAACTATCTTTTCTTATTTCATCAAAATACGCACTTACATCATCTAATAGTACAACAGGTTTTTCATTTATTTTTTCTATTATATATTCAATTTGTGCTAATTTTAAGGAAAAAATTACGGATTTTTTTTCTCCTTGGGATGCAAAACTTTTTACTTTTTTACCATTCAATATGAAAGAAAATTCATCTTTATGAGGACCATAAAGTGTAAATCCCAGATTTTTTTCTTTTTCTTTTTTAGTTTCTAGCACTCTATCTAATTCTTCATAATTGCATGATTTTTCATAATGCAGTTCCAAGTTTTTGTTATCAAAAATTTCTCTATATTTTCTATTTATATATTCATTTAATTCATTTATATATTTTTTCCTATGAAAATATATTTTTTTTGATATTTGTATAAATTTTTCATTATATATTTTAAAAATATCTGTTTCCATCTTGTTTTCTTTTATTAATTTATTCCTTATTTTTATAACCTTTTGAAACTCTATTAATAAAATTAAATATTCTGGATTAATTTGTGAAATCTCATAATTAAAAAACCTTCTCCTGTTCTCAGGTGCATCCATAATCAATGAGATATCTTCTGGTGAAAAAGAAATTACTAGTGTTTTTCCTATATACTCTTTGTACCTAACTTTAGATTTTGAAATATAGAAAGATTTTTTTTCTCTAGATAATTGTACTGAAAAAGTACCAACATTAGTTTTAGAAAATACTGTCATTTCTTTTTCATTTTCGCGTATTTGCTCTAAAATTTTTCTTGTTCTAAAACTTTTACCTGTTGATACATAATATATAGCCTCTATTAAGCTAGTTTTACCTTGAGCATTATCTCCATAAATAACATTAAATTTTTCATCAAATTCAATTTTACAATTTTTTATATTTCTAAATTTATTTAATACAATTTCTTTTACATGCATTATTTTACCACTATTACATCTCCTAAAAAGTCAACTATATCTCCCTTATACACTTTCTTACCTCTTCTTAGTTCTACAACACCATTTAATTTAACTTTTCCATTTAATATTTCTTCTTTTGCTTGACCTCCTGTAGAAACTAAATTAGAAAATTTTAATAATTGATCTAGTTTTATATACTCTGTATTTATTTTAACTTCCATTTTATTCACTTATCCTTTTAGTAATTTCTTTTACTGTTTGTGCAAAAGTTTCATCTAATTTTATCTTATTTGCAATCTTTTCAACCGCATTATACACTGTTGCATGATCACGATGAAAATATTTTCCAGTATCATTTAAACTAATTTCTAATTTTTCTCTCATAATATACATAGCAATTTGTCTTGGAATTAAAAATTCAGTTTTTCTTTTATCTGATTTCATTTCTTCTTCCGTAATATTAAAATATCCTGAAACAACTTGTGCAATTTTTTCAGCTGTTATAGAAGCACGTGATTTTTCAATTTGTTCTCCTATTGCACTTTTTGCTAAATCTATTGTTATATTCTTTTTTAATAGTTTGGCTTTTGCTGAGATAGACTTTAATATACCTTGCATTTCTCTTACATTTTCAGTAACATTATCTGCTATATATTCTAAAATAGTATTATCCATATTCATTTTCTCATTTTCACATATAGTTTGAAGTATAGCTACCCTTGTAGAATAATCAGGTTTTTTTATTTCAGCATTTAGTCCTGACAAAAATCTTGATTTTAATCTATCTGATAAACCTTTTATCTTTTTAGGATTCCTATCGCTTATAAATATCAATTGCTTATCTTTTATTAAAAGTGAATTTAAAGTATTAAAAAATTCTTCTTCAACACTTCCATCACCTTTACCAAACACTTTTTCAAAAAATTGTATATCATCAATTATTATTAAATCTAAATTTCTGTACTTTTGTCTAAAGTTTTCAGCAGTATCTATATTGTTTTTTAAACTTCCTTTTCTTATTGCATATAGATATTCATTATTAAATTCTTCTGCCGTTAAATATCGTGCTTTCTTTTTATGATTTTTCTCTAATAACATGTTTCCTGCAGCTTGAGCTAAGTGAGTTTTACCTAATCCTGAATCACCATAAATTAAAAGTGGATTGTATGGAGGAGTTCTTCCTTCTAGTAAAGCTTCTATAGTAGCCATGCAACATTGATATGGATATTCACTATTAGGACCTACTACAAAACTTTCAAATGTGAATTTAGAACTTAAACCTGTATGCTCTTCTTCATCTTCTTTTTCTTCAGTTTTTTCTGTAACTTCCATTTTTAATAACTCTGTAGATATTTCTTTTTTTATAATAACTTCAACTGTATAACCTTTCAAAAGTAAAACTTGATTAATTACATCTTGTATTTTTTCTTTTAATTTTTTTAGTTCTTCCACTACATAATCACTTGAGCTATGCAAATAACATAATCCCTCTTGTATATCATAAAGTTCTACTTGATTTAAAAGATGTTGATACTCAACACCATATAAATTAAAAAACATCATTTTAGCTAAATTCCAAGTTATAGTTAATTCTTCTTGCGTCATATATTCTTCCTCTTTTATTGTTATTACTTAGAATATATCACAAGATTTATCAATAAGCAAATTCAAAAGTTACAAACAAATCAACAGAGATATCAACAAATAAACGCAATAAAAAAGCTATACGACGTAAGTTTTCAACAAAAAACAGAGTTTTCAACAATCACTACATGTCCCATTTTTACTATGTTTAATAAAATTATCAACAAAAAAAAATTTTTTTTGAAAGAAAAAAAGTTTTCAACAACTTATCAAGACATAACTAACAGGATATCAACAGAAAAAATATAAACAAAGTCTTTTATTATCTAAATTTCCACAAATTAACACTGCATAATAATAATAATATTTAATAATAAGGAATATTATATATATGTAAATGTGTAATTTTTTTTTTGTAGATAAAGAAAAACACCTTGACATTTCTCAATTTATTTACTATTATATGGTGTACATATCTTACAAAAAGAAAGGAATAACAATGAAAAGAACATATCAACCAAATAATAGAAAAAGAAAAAAAGATCATGGCTTCAGATCTAGAATGAAAACAAAAGCTGGACGTAATGTTTTAAAAAGAAGAAGAAATAAAGGAAGAGCTAAATTATCAGCTTAGTGTAATCGGTGGCCAGAATAAACACCGATTTTTTTTCAGAAGGATTGAAAAATGGAAACAATAAAAAAAACTGAAGACTTTACTTTTATATACAATAAAGGAGAAAAAATTCATACTAAATACTCTCTAATTTTTAAAAAGAAAAAAACTAACCATTTATTTGGATTTGTTGCAAGTAAAAAAATAGGTAATGCTATAGTTAGAAATAGATTAAAAAGATTATTTAGAGAAGTAGTTAGAAAAAATATGGATAAATTTTCTCCTAATTGTGCGTATATACTAATAGCTAAAAAAAAATGCTCACAAGATTTTAATGATTTGAATTTTAATTTAATTGAAAATGATATAATATTAGGACTAAAAAGATATGAAAAAAGGAATAATAAGAATAATAAAAATATATCAAAAAATATCGAAAAACACAAAAAGGGTTTGTAGATTCTATCCAACTTGTTCACAATACATGATACAAGCAATAGAAAAATATGGTATAATAAAGGGAATAGGATTAGGCTTTTTTAGAATAATAAGATGCAATCCATTATGTAATGGTGGATTTGATCCTGTAAAATAACGGAGGAATAAATGGAAAACATATTAGCAGTAGCTCTTTTCAGAGTAAAATTTTTAGAGACAATAGCAGTAGAAATACTTAAATTTTTTAATTCAATAGTTGGAAATTATGGACTAGCAATAATTTTAACAACAATTTTAATTAAATTGATTCTATTTCCACTATCATTAAAACAAGAAAAAGCAATGCAAAGAATGAAAGATTTGCAACCTGAAATAGATAAGATCAATAAAGAATATAAAGGAGATAAAGTTAAAATTAATGAAATGACAGCTAACTTATACAAAGAAAAAAATGTAAATCCTTTTTCAGGATGTCTTCCTTTATTAATACAGTTACCTATATTTGTAGCTTTATACTATGCATTCATGAGTAATGAAATACCTCAAAGTGCAACATTTTTATGGTTTAATTTGAAAAAACCAGATGCTATATACACAATAGGGAAGTTTTCAATAAATGTTTTACCTATTGTAAGTGCAATATTGATGGTTGTTCAACAAAAATTAATGACACCACAATCTAGTGAAAATGAAAATAATGTAATGCAATCAACAATGTTAATGATGCCAATTATGATGTTATTTATTTTCTATAAATTCCCATCAGGGTTAAATCTATATTACGTTGTTAATACAGCTATTTCTATACTAATACAATTGTATGTAATGAAGAAAGTGAGAAAATAATGAATAAGATAATTTTGCAAGCTAATAATAAGGAAGAGTTAGAATTATTAATAAAAAGCAATATCACTTTGCAAGAAAATGAAACTTATTTAATAAAAGAAATAAAAAGACCATTTAATTTTTTCTTTATTAATATAAAGGGAAAATACGAAATAACAATATTAAAAAAAGAAGAGTTAGAAAAAATAAAAAAAGAAAATAATGTAACTCCTAAACCTATTAAAAATAAAATAAAAAAAGAAGTAAAAAAATCTAATGAGCAACAAGATGATATAACTGTAAAAGTAAAAAATATCTTTAATCAATTTTTAGAAAAAACAGAACTTAGTATAGAAATTGAAAGCATTAAATTAGTTGGAAATATTATATCTTTAAATATTACAGGTAAAGATGTTAGATATTTAATAGGTGAAAAAGGAGTAGCGTTAAATTCACTAGAATGTTTATTTAATTCTATAAAAGACTTTAAAGGATACAGAATACAATTAGATTCAAATAACTATAAGGCAAAAAGAGAAGAAACTTTAAGAAATATAGCACAAAAAAAAGCAGATAAAGTATTAAAAACAAAAACTAATTGTAAATTAAGTCCAATGACAGCAAGAGAAAGAAGAATTATACACGAAGAAATTTCAAACTATCCTAATTTAAAAACAGAAAGTTATGGAGAAGAACCTAAGAGATTTTTAGTTATAAAATACATGGGAGAAAAAGAGGATTAATATGCTAATGTTTGACACTATTGCTGCTGTAGCAACAGCTAAAGGTGATGGAGGTGTCGCTATTATAAGAATTTCAGGTGATAATGCATTTGAAATTTTAGATAAAATATTTAAACCTATAAACAACACTAAAATAGGTTACTATAGACTAAAATACGGTCATATATATGATAGTGATAAATTGATAGATGAAGTTATGGCAGTAAGAATGAAATCACCTAGATCGTATACAAGTGAAAATGTTGTGGAAATCAATTGTCATGGTGGAGAAAAAATGACAGAGAGAGTCTTGCAATTAGTTTTAAAAAGCGGTGCAAGATTAGCTCAAAAAGGTGAATTCACTAAACGAGCATTTATGAATGGTCGTATAGATTTATCACAAGCAGAAGCAGTTATAGACTTAATAAACGGTAAAACTGATAAATCTTTAGATGTTTCTTTAAATCAATTAAGAGGTGATTTAAAGATAATGATACAAAACTTCAAAAAGACACTACTTGATATAGTAGCACATATTAATGTTGTATTAGATTATCCAGAAGAAGGAATAGAAGATCCTATTCCTAAAGAATTATTAGAAGATTTGAAAAAAATAGAAAAAAAAGCAACTGAATTAATAGAAAGTTACGATAAAGGGAAGATAATAAAAGACGGTGTAAAAACAGTTATAGTAGGTAGACCTAACGTTGGAAAATCAACTTTACTTAACGCACTTTTAAGAGAAGAAAGAGCTATTGTAACAGAGATAGCTGGGACTACAAGAGATACTATAGAAGAAAAAATAAATATAAAGGGTATTCCTTTAATATTAGTGGATACTGCTGGTATAAGACATACACAAGACTTGGTAGAAAGTATAGGTGTAAAAAAATCAAGAGAATTAATTGAAAAAGCAGATCTTGTGTTAATGTTACTAGACGCAAGTCAAAAATTAGATGAAGAAGATAGAGAAATAATTGAATATATAAAGGAAAATAACAAAAAAGTAATATATATTCTAAATAAAATTGATAAAGATGAATGTAATGATTTTTCTAATTTAGAAAATACAGTTAAAATTTCAGCTATGAAAAATATAGGAATTAATGAGATGGAAGACTTTATTTATTCATATATTGTAGGTAATAAGGTTGAAAACAGCGGAAATGAATGTATATTGACTAACATACGTCATAAAACAGCATTAGAAAAAACAAAAGTAGCTATACAAAATATGTTTACCACGATAGAAAATGAATTACCTCTTGACTTAATATCCGTAGATTTAAAAGAAGCATTAGATTCATTATCAGAAATAACAGGAGAAATAACATCAGAGGATATACTAGATCACATATTTTCAAATTTTTGTGTTGGAAAATAAAAAATATATAAAAAAGGAGATTTATGAAAAAGAAATTAATGTTATTAGCAACACTTGCAATGTGTTCAGTTACAACACTAGCAAACAATCAACTAGGACTTAATATTTATCTTGGAGGGGGGGTAAACTTTAAGGATAATGATAGGGATTACTCAAAAATAATTTCTTCTGGAGCACACACTAATCCTAACCCTCAAAAAAGAAAAGAATTTATAAGAGGATATAGTTTTAATGTAGATATAACTAAAAATGTAGGAGATTATATTGAATTAGGAGTAGGAACAGGATATATACATAATAAACAATATACATATGATTTTAAGCATAAATCAAGCGCTACTTCACCTGAAACTACTAAGAATGCAAAAGTATTCGCAATAGATAATGTTCCATTATATGCAACAGCTAAAGTTAAGTTTTCTAAAGGTAATATAAAACCTTATATAAAAGCAGATTTAGGATATGCTTTCAATGTTAAATATAAACATTTTAAATATGCAGATACAACATTAGACCATACAGGAGATATACATATAAATAATAAATTAGAAGATCATGGCGGTGTATATATTGGTGGAGCAATTGGTGTAGAAGCATATAACTTCTTTGTAGAAGCAAAAGCTTCACATATATTTAATGATGTAACTGTTAATTATAGTGTGGATGGACTTACAACATATCCACCAACAGGATCAAGCACAAGTGATACTTGGACGACTTTCAAAGGTAATACATTATTAGGAATTAGAGCAGGATATAAATTTGAATTTTAATATATAAAAAAAAGCTAGATTTTTTCTAGCTTTTTTTCTTAAAGAGACCTTTAATGCCTCTGATTATTACATCTGTAAAACTAAGAGATTTTACTAATTTTTCTTTTTTTATATATTTTGCAATAGTTCTTAAAAGTAATTTATTATCTTTTGAAGAAAAAGATAAACTTTGTCCTGATTTAATAAAGATAGCAAATCTATTTATCCATCTACCTTTAAAAATAACTGACGCACTTATGTAATCAATTTCATTCCAAGGTATTTGTATATAATCTTTTGGATTTGAGGAGTTATAAAACTCAAAAGCTTTATCTCCCACCATTATTTTTCCATAACTAGATAGTCCCAAAAATGATGTTCCATCTATTACTAAATCTACTTTTGTATTTTGTGACTGCATTACATTAATCCTATTACTCTAGCACCTATACCTATTATAAATAAAGCTATTATTATTGTTATAGGTGATACTTTTTTCTTTAATAATTTACAGCAAAGAAGTGTTAATAATAGTGCAGCTAACCCTGGTATTAATGAATCTAAGTTTTGTTGCAATGTTGTAACTTTTGCAGCATTTAAACCATTAGCACCAAGTGCACTGTATTGTTCTAATGCACTTTTTATACCTTCGGCTCCTTGAGGTAATTTATCCCATTCTATATAAGCTCCTTTTGCTTGTGTAACAATAGAAACTATAGGTGCAAATGAAATACTTACCCATCTTTGAACTAGTGCTCCTATTATAAACATACCTAGAATTGAAGCACCTGTTGTAATTTTACTTAAAAGTCCACCAGATAAATCTTCTGTAATTTTTGTTCCAACTTTATAACCAAATTCTTGAGTATACCACATAAATGCAAAACGAATTACATTCCATACAACAAAGAATAATAATGGTCCTAAAATACTTCCTGATAATGCAAGTGAAGCACCTAATGCACCAAGTATAGGTCTTGCAGTAAACCAGAATACAGGATCTCCAACCCCAGCTAAAGGTCCCATCATACCTATTTTAACCCCTTGTATTGCTGCATCATCAACTGCAACACCATTAGCTCTTTGTTCTTCTAAAGATAGTGTAACTCCCATTACTGGTGATGATACATAAGGGTGAGTGTTATAGAATTCTAAGTGTCTTTTTAATGCTGCTATTTGATCGGCTTTATTTGGATAAAGTCTTTTGATAGCTGGAATTATTGAAAATGCCCATCCACCATTTTGCATACGTTCGTAGTTCCATGAACCTTGAAGGTATTGATGACGTAGAGCAACTGAAAAACGATCTTTTTTAGTTAATTTAATTTTTTCCATCTTTTTATCTCCTTCAAGTATTAATAATCATTTAATATGTCACCAAGTGGATCTTGGTTTCCGCCATTAGATGATTTTGCAGTTTCTTTTAGTCCTAAATAAATTAATGCTAAACTTACTCCTATTGCTCCAAGAGCTATTAGTGTTAATGAGTTAATTGCAGCTAATACAAATCCTAAAACAAAGAAAGGCCAAACTTCTTTAGTTGCCATCATGTTAATAACCATTGCATAACCAACTGCTGCAACCATTCCACCACCAACTGCCATACCACCAGCTAACCAACTAGGCATAGCTTGAAGTGCATTTGTAACAACTTGAGGAGGTATAACACATAAAATAGCAGCAGGTATAGCAATACGAACACCTTGCATTAATATTGCAACTATATGCCAGAATTCTACACCACGTATGCTACCTTTTTCTGCAGCTTTGTCCATAAAATGAACTAAAGGTATAGCTA
The DNA here is from genome assembly GCA_902494065.1 of uncultured Sneathia sp. Classification (GTDB taxonomy): domain Bacteria; phylum Fusobacteriota; class Fusobacteriia; order Fusobacteriales; family Leptotrichiaceae; genus Sneathia. The sequence goes on from CABURZ010000014.1 coordinate 19,526, forward strand.
CTGTACGACATATCATTGTTAAAAATAGTCCTGCTACAGATAAAGGTATTGCAACAGTAATAGCTGTATTAATAGCTGTTGTAACATCTGTTGAACCACCTTGTAATCCTAATACCATAAGTATACCTGATGCAACTGATGCAAGAGCAGCATCGGGAGCAACAGCAGCTCCTATATTTGCCCAACCAAGAGCAATCATTTGAAGAGAACCTCCTAGTATGATTCCTTCTTTTAAATGTCCTGTTACTAATCCTATAAGTGTACATGCAACTATAGGTTGATGGAATTGAAATTCATCTAAAATTCCTTCCATACCAGCTAACAAGGCAACTATAATAATTAACAATATTGTTAATCCACTCATTTTATCCTCCTGTTATTTCTCTAATTCATGTTCAGCTTTTTTAATAATTGAATCTATATTTTCAGGTGAATCAGCAGGAACTTTTCTAACGTCCATTTTAACTCCTAAAGATATAAGTTTTTTTATTGAAGCTAGGTCTGTATTATCCATTGACATAACTTTAGTAACTACAACTTTACCAGTTGCGTGTGCTATTGAACCAAGGTTCAATGTTTCAAAATGTACACCCTTTTCGTATGCCTTTAGAGCATCTTCTGGTGTTTCAAATAGAAGTAGTGCACGTGTATTACCAAATCTAGTATCTTTTGCAACTTGTGCCATTTTATCTAATGGAACAACGTGAGCTTTTATACCTGGAGGTGCAACTTGTTCTATCATACTCTTTCTTAATGAATCTTTAGAAACAGAATCAGATACTACTATAATTCTATCTGGTTTTAACTGTTTACACCAATTCGATGCAACTTGACCGTGTAATAAACGTGTATCGACTCTAGCCAATACATATTTTATTTTACCGTCACCGATAACAGTACCTTCAGGAATATTTCCTTGAGGTATAGAGGCAGTTTTTTCCTCTTTCTTTGCGGGTTCTATAGTTTTTGGTAAAACTTTAATTTCTTCTCTAGCACTAGCTAATATGTTCTTAGCTAATTCTTGTGCAGAATCAATCTCAGATCTTAAACTAAATGCTTCTATTAGCATAGGTAAATTAACTCCTGAAACTATAGCCCAAGTTTTCTTATGGTCTTCAAATAAGATGTTAGCTTGATTAAAAGGTGTACCAGACCAAAGATCAACTAAGAATAAAACTTGTTCAGGATCATCAAAAGTAGAAAACGCTTTTTCCATTTTAGCTCTAATATTTTCTGGTCCTTCACTAGGTTTTATTGTGCATGCTGCAACATTTGTTTCTTCACCTAATATCATGCTTGCAGATTGAAGAATACCATTTGCAAAATCACCATGACTTGCAACGATAATACCAACCATAATGTCACTTCCTTCCGTAAATGTGTGTATATTGAGTTATCAATATATATAAAGTATACTATAAAATTAAGAAAAAGCAAACTGAAAAATGAAATAATTTGCATTAATTTGTGTTATCGTTCGACAATAATTAAGATAAATATGCGGATGATAAAGTTAGAAGCATAAAAAACGGTTATAAACTTAAAAAAATAAACGGAAAATGATTAAAAAATGGTAAAATTTGAAAAAAATGAAAAAAATAAAAAAATAAAAAAAGTTGTTGACAAAAATTCAAATATTTGATAATATATAGAATGTCCATCAAGGACAAGGACAATGAGAGAAGAAAAAGCAAACAAGATGTTAAGAAAAAAGACAAAGGTGAATACAAGAGAAGAAAAGATAACGAAGGAAGAGTTTGATCCTGGCTCAGGATAAACGCTGA
>CABURZ010000015.1 GCA_902494065.1 uncultured Sneathia sp.
AATGCGTATACTAAACACGAAAAAAGGTCCTGCTGTAAGATCGATGCGTGCTCAAACAGATAGAAAACTATATGCAAATAATATGAAAAAAATTCTAGAACATCAAGAAAATTTGGATATTATACAAGATGAAATCATTAAAATTTTACATAAAGATAATGAAGTTATAGGTGTAGAAACTAAAAACGGTTTAACTTTTAAAACAAAAAAATTAATTTTAGCTACGGGTACATTTTTAAATGGCCTTCTATACGTTGGTGATAAAATAATAGAAGGTGGAAGAATGGGAGAATTAAGTGCTAAAGGATTAACAAATTCATTAATTGAATTAGGCTTAGAAGTTAGAAGATTTAAAACTGGAACATCTCCTAGAATAGATGCAAGAACTATAGATTTTAGCAAAATGGAAGAACAACCAGGTGAAATAGGTAAACCACTTAAATTTTCATTTTCATCCAAAGATGAAGACGTTTTAAAAAGAAAACAATTGTCATGCTATATTACAAGAACAAGCGAATATATGAGGGATTTAATTTTAAATAATCTAGACAAAGCACCTATGTATAATGGAACTATACATACTACAGGTCCTAGATATTGTCCTTCAATAGAGGATAAAATTGTAAAATTTAGTGATAAACCTACTCATCATCTATTTTTAGAACCAGAAGGGTTTGATACAACAGAAGTATACATTAGTGGTTTATCTACTAGTTTTCCAGCTTCTTTTCAAAATCAAATGGTTCATTCTATAAAAGGAATGGAAAACGCCAAAATAATGCGTTATGGCTATGCAGTTGAATATGATTTTGTTTCAGCACAAGAATTAAATTATACACTTGAAACTAGAAAAGTTCGTGGACTATATTTAGCTGGCCAAATAAATGGTACTAGTGGTTACGAAGAAGCAGCAACACAAGGGTTAATAGCTGGTATTAATGCAAGTTTAAGTTTAGAAAATAAAGAACCTTTAATTCTATATCGTAATAGCTCATATATAGCTACCATGATAGATGATTTAATTACTAAAAGAATAGAAGAACCATATAGAATGTTCACTGCAAGAAGTGAATATAGACTACTTTTGCGTGAAGATAATGCTGATTTAAGATTATCTGAATACGGACATAAAATAGGTTTAGTATCAGATAGTGAGTATGAAAGAGTATTAGAAAAGAAAAAAAATGTAGAAACTGTAATAGATTTTCTAGAAAAAACTACAGTAGGTACATCTAATAAAACATTTTCTAATTTATTAGATAAATACGGTGAAACAGTAAAAAGCGGTGTTACACTAAAAGAATTTTTAAGACGACCTAAAGTAAGCTATGATGATATAAAAGCTATTGTAGCTGAAATGGGAATAGATTTTAATTTAAATTTTGTAGCTGACACTGAATACCAAATTGAAGTGGTAGTAAAATATGAGGGATATATAAAAAAGGCATATCAAATGATAGAAAAAGCTAAAAAATTAGATGAGTTAAAGATACCTCATGATTTTAACTATGAAGCTATGCATGGTATAACAAGAGAAGCTAAACAAAAATTGATGGAAAAAAGACCATATAACGTTGGGCAAGCAAGTAACATTCTAGGAGTTACCCCAGCTGATATATCAGTTTTAATAATGTACTTGGACGGTAGATTAAAATGTTAGATGAAAAATTATTAAAATATTTAGAGTTACTTATAAAAAAAAATGAAGTTATGAATTTAACTGCAATTAGAAATAGAGAAGAAATAATAGACAAACATTTCTATGACTCTATTTTACTAAATGATTTATTAAAAAAAGAAGATAAATATATAATAGATATAGGAACAGGTGCAGGATTCCCAGGATTAGTTTTAGCAATACTAAACCCTACCAAAAAATTTTTACTAGTTGATTCAGTTAAAAAGAAAATTGATTTTATTAATGAAGTAATAAATGAACTTAATTTAAAAAATGTTAAAACTTCTTCTATGCGTGCTGAAGAATTAATAAAAAATTATAGAGAAAAATTTGACGTAGGTTTATGTAGAGGTGTTGCTCATTTATCTATAATATTAGAATATGAAATACCTTTTTTAAGAGTTGGTGGTAGATTTTTAGCACAAAAGCAAAGTGATAAAGAAATAGTTGAAGCAAAAAACGCTCTTGAGCAATTAAGCTCAAAAGTACTTAATATACATAGATTTAAATTACCTTTGTCAAATGATGATAGAGTAGTTATTGAAATAGAAAAATTTGGTAAAACTCTAGCTAAATATCCAAGAAAAGTTGGTTTACCAAAGAAAAAACCCTTATAGGAGGCAAAAATGTTTAAGGCAGATAAAAGTTTTTTTGAAATTTTCCCTAATGCAAAATTAGGAGTTGTAGTAATTAAAAATATGGATAATACTAAAAATAGTGATGAAATTATAACTTTACTAGAAAATGCAAATGAAGAAGCAAAAAAATATTTAGTAAATGAGCAATTAAGCGAAAATGAAGTTATAAAGGTATATAGAGAAGCTTATACAAAATTTAAAACTAAAAAAGGAGCAAGAAGTTCTATAGAAGCACTATTAAAAAGAGTGAAACAAGGAAAACCCGTTGGAAACATAAATCCTTTAGTTGATATATATAATTCTGCTTCACTTAAATTTGGACTACCTTGTGGAGCTGAGGATATAGACACATTTAAAGGTGATTTAGAGTTAACTATAACTTCTGGAGGAGATGATTTTTACCCATTAGGTGATGATAAAAATGAACCTACCCTTGATGGAGAATTATGTTACAAAGATGAATTAGGTGCAGTTTGCAGATGTTTTAATTGGCGTGATGGTGTTCGTACTATGATAACAGAAAGCACTAAAAATGCCTTTATAATCATGGAATTAATTGATGAAAATAGAGAAAATGTACTAAATGAAGCATTAGATTATATAGTAGAAAATTCTAAAAAATACACTTTAGGAGATGCTAATAAATATATTTTAGATAGAGAAAATAGTTCTTTAGAACTATAATGGAGGTACCATGAAAGTTATTGTAATAGGAAATGGTAAGGTTGGTAAATCTTTAGTAGAACAACTTTTTGAGGAAGGACATGATGTTACAGTAATTGATAAAAAATTAGATAGATTAGAATCACTTAATAATACATCAGATGTTTTATGCTTACAAGGAGATGGAATAAATATAGATACTCTACTTGAAGCTGGTGTTGAAACTTCTGATTTTGTCATATCTACAACTTCTAGTGATGAGTTAAATATAGTATCGGGGCTTTTAGCTAAAAGTCGTGGAGCTAAACATACTGTTGCAAGAATAAGATCGAAAGAATATTCTGATCAAGCAAAGTTTATAAAACAAGATTTATCAATAGACTATGTTATTAACCCTGAACTACAAACAGCTAAAGACATAGCTAATCAATTTAGATTTGTTGGAGATTTTAAGGTTGAGAGTATTTCAGCACGAGGATTAGTAGATATAATATCGTTTAAACTAGAAAAAAGCTTTAGTTTTGTAGGTTTAAGTTTATCACAAATAAATTCAACATACGGAATACAAATGTTAGTTTGTTCAGTGCAAAGAAAAGATGAAGTTATTATACCCTCTGGAGATTTTGTGCTACTTGAAGGGGATATCATATATATAATGGCTTCTTATAAAGAAATTAACAAGATAATAAGACTATTTGATATAAAAGATAAAAGAGTTGATAGTGTATTTATAGTTGGTGCTAGTAAATTAAGCTACTATCTTGCTAAAGAACTCTTAAAAATGAATTTAAGTATAAAAATAATGGATAATAATATAGAAGCTTGTGAAAGCATGGCTGAGCAATTACCTGAAGCTACAATAATACATGGAGATGCTGGAAATCAATTAACTCTTGAAGAGGAAGGAGCTTTTAATTCTGGTGCCTTTATAAGTCTTACAGGTAACGATGAAATGAATATAATACTATCACTTTATGCAAAAGCTAAAAGAACAAAAAAAGTCATAACTAAAGTAAATCAATTAGGATTTACAGAATTAGTAAAAACTTTGGGATTAAATAATATATTTGCACCTCGTGAAGTTATAACTAATCATATAATATCATATTTTAGATCTATAGAGCGTGGAAAAGAAGGTAGTGCAATATCAGTACACAGATTAGTTTCTAATCAAGTTGAAGCTGTTGAATATTTAGTTGATGATAACTTTAAATATATAAATACTGCACTAAAAGATATAAATTTACAAAAAGATATACTAATTGCTGGTGTTGTTAGAGAAAATGAATTTATACGTGCTAATGGTAATACAAAATTAATAAAAAATGATATTGTAATAATTTTATCATTAAAAAGGAGAATAACTGAGTTAGAGGATATAATAAAATGAACAAAAAAATGATATTAAAAATAATCTCAAAAATAGTTATGATGGAAGGTATTTTATTACTCTTACCTAGTATTGTGGGACTTTACTATAATGAATATCGCGATGCTAAAATTTACTTATTTATGTCAGTCATAACAGCCACATTATTCTACATATTATCAAAAATAAGTGTTAAAAACACTAATATTTATGCAAAAGATGGCCTTATTTGTACTGCATTAATTTGGATAATTTGGTCGCTAGTTGGAGCTTTACCCTTCTATATCGCAGGATATATTCCTAACTATTTTGATGCTTTTTTTGAAACTGTTTCTGGCTTTACTACAACAGGGTCAACTATATTATCAAATATTGAAGGTCTTTCTAAGTCTATGCTATTTTGGAGGTCTTTTACTCACTGGATAGGTGGTATGGGAGTTTTAGTCTTTGTACTTGCTTTTATACCTGTAGCTGAAAGAGGTGAAGCACTATTTTTACTAAAAGCTGAAGTTCCAGGACCTGTTGTAGGAAAATTAGTCCCTAAAGCTAAAAAAACTGCTATGATACTTTATTTAATGTATTTATTTTTAACAATACTTGAAATAATATTCTTACTTTTTGGTAAAATGAATTTTTATGAAGCAGTCTTACATGCATTTTCAACAGCAGGTACAGGTGGGTTTTCAACAAGAAATGCATCAGTAGCTGCATTTAATAGTCCATATATAGAATATGTAATCTCCATTTTTATGGTATTATTTGGAATAAATTTCAATATTTATTTCTTTTTATTAATAAAGAATTTTAAAGATGTATTTAAAAATGAAGAATTAAGACTTTATTTAGCAATTATAGCAATTAGTGTAATTACTATAACTATTAACATATATTATATATATAATGATTTAGAAAAAGCATTTCGTGCTTCACTATTTCAAGTTACATCTATAATCACAACAACTGGATTTATAACAGAAAACTTTAACTTATGGCCTAGTTATAGTAAAATTGTACTTATGCTATTAATAGTAATAGGAGCTTGTGCTGGATCAACAGGCGGAGGTATTAAAATATCAAGAGTATTAATTTTATTAAAAGAAATGAAATTATATATAAAAAAACTATTCCATCCAAGATTAGTAGATGTAATAACTATTGATAATAAGAAGGTAGAACAAAACATAAGACATGCAACTCTTATGTTTGTAGCTCTATATTGCTTAATTTGCGTAATTTCAATCATATTAGTTTCAATTAATAATTTTGACTTTGAAACTACAGTTACTGCAGTCCTAACAACTCTTGGTAACACAGGACCTGGTTTAGGACAAGTTGGAGCTATAGAAAATTTCTATAAATTTTCAAACTTTTCAAAAATAATTTTAAGTTTTGATATGCTTATAGGACGACTTGAAATATTGCCGATTTTATTTATATTTACTCCAAATATTTGGAAAAAATAGACTAGTATAATACACTAGTCTATTTTTTATGACATACAGGTCTGCATATGCTTTAGAAAATTGAACTCACAATATAGCATGTATATCTTGAAATATCAAATTTTACGATGTATAATTTAGAAAAATACGTATATACGAAAAAGGGGTAAATATGGACATTGAAAGACCTCTATATTTAAATAAACTTATTTCTAAAAAGGATAATGGTAGAGTTAAAATAATAACTGGAATTAGAAGATGTGGAAAGTCTCATCTATTATTTAAAATATATAAAGATTACCTAAAAAATATAGGTATATTAGATGAGCAAATAATAGAACTAATTTTAGTAATTTAATGTATAGAAATCCATTTGAATTAGATAAATATATTCGCAATAAAATTAAAAATGAATATAAAAAATATTATGTATTTATAGATGAAATACAACTAGTAAATTCAATACAAAATCCATACGTTCCTAATGGTGACAAAATCACTTTTATTGATGTTGTTATGGGACTTATGAAAATTAAAAATGTAGATTTATACATTACTGGAAGCAATTCTAAAATGCTTTCTACTGACATATTAACTCAATTTAGAGATAGAAGTGATGAAATTAGAGTATATCCTCTATCATTTAAAGAATTTTATTCAGTTTATACAAAAGATAAAAGATTTGCATTTGAAGAATATTGTATATACGGAGGTTTGCCTTTTATTACAACTTTAAATGAGCATAAAGATAAAAGTGATTATTTACTAAATTTATTTACAAATACATATCTAAAAGATGTAATTGAAAGAAACAATATAAGAAAAGATCTGTCAATTTTAGAAGATTTGATGAATATTGTTGCTTACTCTATTGGATCTCTTACTAATCCTGCAAGAATTGCTAATACTTTGCTATCAGAAAAAAAGATTAATATCTCTCAAGCTACGATTTCATCATATTTAGAATATTTTTCTCAAGCTTTTTTAATAAGTAGTGCAAAAAGATATGACGTTAAAGGAAGAAAATATATAGGTTCTCCTTTAAAATACTATTTTACAGATTTAGGTTTAAGAAATGCAAAATTAAATTTTAGACAAATTGAATTTACACATATTATGGAAAATATAATATACAACGAACTTTTAATACGAGGATTTAATGTTGATGTAGGTGTAGTAGAATATAACTATAAAAAAAGATGAAAAAAGCATTAAAACAAATTTAGAAATAGATTTTGTTGTAAATAATGGAAATACAAGATACTATATTCAATCTGCATTAAGTTTACCAACATATGAAAAAGTAGTACAAGAAACAAAGCCATTAACAAATGTCAATGACTATTTTAAAAAAATAGTTGTTGTAAAAGATAATGTAATTGCTAGATATGATGATAAGGGTATATATTATGTAGGCATTGAAGAATTTTTATTAAACAAAAAAATACTAGACTAGTCTAGTATTTTTTAAAACAATTTTTTTCATGTCCTTCTATCATGCCTATAGCCTGCATAAATGAATATATAGTAGTTATACCTATAAATTTAAACCCTTGTGTTTTTAATTTTTTTGTAATAACATCAACACTTTTAGGTAAATTCCATATAAAATAATTAAAACTTCCATATTTTTTTTGAATTTTAATAAATACTTTAGCGTTGTTAATAGTTGCTCGAATTTTAAGTCTATTTCTTATTATTCCCTTATCTGTCATGAGATTTTCTATCTTCTTTTCATCATATTTTGAAATTTTTACATAATCAAAATCATCAAAACCCATTCTAAAATTTTCTCTTTTTTGTAGTATTGTATTCCATGACAAACCAGCTTGAAAAATTTCTAAAACTAAATATTCAAACAATTTAATATCACTATGCACCACAAAGTTCCATTCATTATCATGATATAAAATTAATAGCTCATTATTTGCCCATTTACATCTATTTTTGTTTTTTTGCATTTTTAACTGTTTTTTCTTTAGACATATCAAACATTTTTTCGTATTCTTCTGCACCATAATATGCTCTTAAGTAAATTTCTTTTAATTCACTTATTAATGGGTATCTAGGGTTAGCAGGTGTACATTGATCATCAAATGCTTCTAGTGCCATTTGATCAACATGTTCTAAGAATTCTTTTTCAGGTACTCCCCAGTCTCTAATAGTCTTAGGTACTCCAACTCTTTCTTTTAATTCTTCTATTTTGTCTATTAATTTTTGAATTTTTTCTTCTCTAGTTTCTCCACCTAATCCTAAGAAATCTGCAATTTTAGCATATCTATTTTTTGCATCTGGATATCTATATTGAGGGAATACTCCCATTTTTACTGGAGCATCTGTTGCATTATACTTAATTACTTCAGTTAACAACATACCATTACAAATTCCATGAGGTATATGGAATTGTCCACCTAATTTATGTGATAATGAGTGAACTATACCTAAGAATGCATTTGCAAAAGCCATACCTGCTATACATGAAGCATTAGCCATCTTTTCTTTTGCCTTAACTGCTTTAGCACCTAGTGCAACTGATTCTGGCAAGTATTGTAATACTATTTTAATTGCTTCTAGTGAATAAGGTTTAGTATATTCAGTAGCCATTATTGAAACATATGATTCAATAGCATGTGTTAATGCGTCAACACCTGATGCAACTGTCAATCCTCTTGGCATAGTAAGCATTAATTCAGCATCATTTATCGCAACATCTGGAGTTAATTCATAGTCAGCTAATGGATATTTAATTCCTGTTGCATCATCTGTTATAACTGAAAATGGTGTTACTTCTGATCCTGTACCAGCTGAAGTTGCTATTGCAACAAATTTAGCTTTTATACCCATTTTAGGGAATGAGAATATTCTTTTTCTAATATCCATAAATCTCATCGCAAGATCTTTAAATCTGATGTCTGGATATTCATATAGTACCCACATAATCTTAGCAGCATCCATAGCTGATCCTCCACCAAGTGCAATAATTACATCTGGTTGGTATTCCTTAGCCAATTTTGCTCCTTCTTGTGTACAACTTAATGTAGGATCTACTCCAACTTCTGAGAATATTCTGTAATCTACTCCAATTTTATCTAATACATTAGTAATGTGGTTAGTGTATCCTAATTCAGCAAGAGTTTTATCAGTAACTATCATTGCTTTTTTATGTTCACCTTTTAATTCTTCTAGTGCTACTGGTAAACAACCAAATTTAAAGTAAATTTTTTCAGGAACCTTGAACCAAAGCATATTTTCCCTTCTTTCTGCAATAGTTTTTACATTTAATAAGTGCTTAACTCCAACATTTTCTGATACTGAGTTTCCACCCCATGATCCACAACCAAGTGTTAGAGATGGTTCTAGTTTAAAGTTAAATACATCTCCTATCGCACCTAGAGATGCTGGCATATTTATTAATGTTCTTCCTGTTTTCATTGTTCTACCAAAAGTATCTATTTTTTCTTTTTCAGCAGGATTTACATACATAACTGAAGTATGTCCTAATCCTCCTAATTCTACTAGTGCTTTTGCTTTTTCCATTGAATCTTCAAATCCTTCTGATTTATACATTCCCAAAATTGGTGATAATTTTTCATGTGCTAATTCTTCATCGAATGTAGTTTTTTCTATTTCTGCAATTAATACTTTAGCTAATTTAGGAACTTCAAATCCTGCAAGTTGTGCAATCTTATATGCACTTTGACCTACTATATCTGCATTTAATGCTCCTGCTACACCGTTTTTAAATAAAGTTTTTCTTAATTTATCTTTTTCTTCATCAGTTAAAAAGTATGCTCCTCTTAACTCAAATTCTCTTCTTACTCTATCATATATAGTTTTATCTACTATTAATGATTGTTCTGATGCACAAATTACACCATTATCAAATGTTTTTGATAATAAAATGTAGTTTACTGTCATCTTTAAATCGCAAGTTGAATCAATTATTACTGGTGTATTACCTGATCCAACTCCTATAGCTGGTGTTCCTGATGAATAAGCACTCTTAACCATACCAGGTCCACCTGTAGCTAGTATTAAATCTGCTTCAGCCATTAATTCTTTTGATAATTCCATACTTGGTTCGTCTATCCAACCTATTATATTATCGGGAGCACCGTATTCCTTTGCAACTTCTAATGCTATTTTTGCAGTATAAATAGTTGATTTCTTTGCTCTTGGATGTGGTGATATTATTATAGCATTTCTTGTTTTAAGAGCTAGTAATATTTTAAATGCAGTAGTTGAAGTTGGATTTGTTGTAGGAATAACCCCTGCTATTACACCTATAGGTGTTGCAATTTTCTTAATTCCATAAGCCTTATCTTCTTCTAAAACTCCGCATGTTTTTTCATCCTTATATTTATTATATATATATTCAGATGCGAAATGATTTTTAATAACCTTGTCTTCAATAACTCCCATTCCTGTTTCGTCATGAGCTAATTTTGCTAGATTTATTCTTTCATCATTTATTCTTTGAGCAACTTTTCTAAAAATTTTATCAACTCTTGTTTGATCAAATGTTGAGTATATTTCTTGTGCCTTTCTTACTCTAGACATTAGTTCTCTTAGACTTTGAACATCGTTAACCATAATTATTTTCCTCCCGTAAATCTTACCATGTTATTTTTTTAACATACTAATTATATTACATAAATTCTAACTTGTCAATAACCGTAAGAAATTTTTCACAGATTCTAATTTTATATATTAATTGACATTTAAAATACAGCATGATACAATTGTATTACAAGTAATATAAGTGAGGTGTTTAAACTATGAGTACAATTTCAATAAGATTATCCGATGATGAAGCAAAATTAATTAGAGAATATACTAAAATTAATGAAATAAACATGTCAACATTCATACGCGATTTAATATTAGACAAAATTGAAGAAGATTTATTATTAGATGAAAAAAGAATATTAGAAGCAAGAGAAAAAATAGAAAAGGAAGAAATATATTCATCTGAAGAATTTTGGAAGAGGTTTGATCTTTAATGTATAAAATAAAATATACAAAAAATTTTGAAAAAAGTTTAAAAAAATTAGATAAACAAACAATTAGATTAATAAAAAATTGGATTCTTAAAAATTTAGAAGTTACCGAAAATCCTAAAAATAAAGGAAACCCATTGAAAGGTAATTTATTAGGAATTTGGAGATATAGAGTAGGAGATTATCGAATTTTTGCAGAAATAGAAAATGAAATACTAACTATATTTTTAATCGATATACAACATAGAAGCATAATATACAAAAACTGGCTAAATAAATCCTAAAATTCCCTTTACATTCCACAAAATTTATGGTAATATATTATGATGAATACGCATGAAAGGAGTTTCCACAAATGAAAAAAGGTTTACACCCTGAATACAGATTAGTTGTATTTGAAGACACTAGTAATGGAGAAAAATTCTTAACTAAATCTACAAAATCTACTAAAGAAACAACAACATATGAAGGTAGCGAATACCCTGTTATTAAAGTGGCTATAAGCTCAACTTCACATCCGTTCTACACAGGAAAATCAAAATTTGTTGATGAAACTGGAAGAGTTGATAAGTTTAAGAAAAAATACAATCTATAATTTTCGCAGAGTAGATGCTCTGCTTTTTTTTGAATAATTTAGGAGGTACAAACATGGCTGTTTTTGAATTTAATCATCCACTTATTGAGCACAAATTAACTAATTTAAGAAATAAGGATACTGATACAAAATTATTTAGAGAAAGTCTATATGAAATAGCAGCTCTAATGGTATATGAAGCAACAAAAGATTTTCCACTAAAAGATACACAAACTATTACACCAATCATGACTACTACAAGTAAAGTATTAGCCAAACCTGTTACAATAGTTCCAATATTACGTGCTGGTCTTGGTATGGTAGATGCACTACTTGATCTAATTCCTAATGCAAAAGTTGGACATTTAGGTGTATATCGTAATGAAACTACATTCAAACCAACTTATTACTACGCTAAAATGCCTACAAATGTTGTTGAAAGCAAGGTTATAATAACAGATCCTATGCTTGCAACAGGAGGATCTATAATTTATACTATAGACTATTTAAAGGAAAAAGGTGTTAAAGATATTACAGTTATGTGTATAATAGGAGCTCCTGAAGGTATAAAAGCAGTTACCCAAAAACACCCTGATGTTAATTTATATATAGCAAAAATAGATACTGGTTTAAATGAGCATGCATATATTTACCCAGGTCTAGGAGATGCTGGAGATAGAATATTCGGTACAAAATAGGGGATAATATGAAAGTAATCAATAAAAAAATGAATTTTAATGAAATAAATGAGCTTATTGATTATCTTGCAAAATTAGTAATTAAAAACAAGAAAAAAAGTATATGCATAGGTCTTATAGGAGATCTAGGAACTGGAAAAACAGCATTCGCCAAGAGAATTTTATCTGATCTTGGCGTTTTATGCTCAGTAAAAAGTCCTACTTTTACTTTTATGATAGAGTATAATTTGCAAGATTTAGATATTGTTCATTTTGACGTTTATAGAATAAATAATGAAGATAACCTATATGATATAGGATTTTACGATTACATAGATGCACCTGGCCTTACATTAATCGAATGGGCAAACTTAATTCCAAATGCACTACCTAAAAATTGTCTTTTCTATGAAATTAATCACGATACATTAGATACACGTTTTGTATCAATATACACAATGAAAGATGGTGAAAAAAATTATGTTGACCTTAACAATTACAACTTCGACTAAATTAGCTAGTCTTAGTTTATTTAAAGATGATTTATTACTAGGATCTATTAGTATAAACGTAAAAAAAACTCATTCAGTAAATATATTAAATCAGCTAAATAGCCTTTTTGAATGGTGTTCAGAAAATATTGACGATGTTAAACGTGTAATAATTTCAAAAGGACCTGGATCATTTACAGGAATTCGTATATCAATGGCACTAATAAAAGGAATTTTTGCTTTGTCTAATGATGTAGAAATTTTTAGTGTAAAAGAATTAGATGCAATATATTACAATGTGAAAAAATATGGTGAGATTATAGTATCTGGTATAGATTCTAGAAAAGGAAAAATTTATTACAACATTCATGAAAATGGCGTAAAAACTAAAGAAGATAGCATAGGAAACATTTATGAATTAATAGAATCTCTAAAAGATTTAGAAAAAAAAGTTGTTTTTGCAGGAGATATAGCGTATAACTATAAGGAAGATATACAAAAATTGAATATAGAAAAAATAAGCTATCACAACTTGTTAATCGATTCTAGAGTTTTTTATGATATGTATAAAGATGGCCTAGCAAAAAAAGAAGATATTGCTAGTATTACTCCATATTATCTTGAAAAATCTCAAGCAGAAAAAGAATTTAAAGGGGTGAAATAATGTCTTTATTAAAACCTAAAAAAAACTTTTTTGCAAAGTTAAAAGAATTTTTTGTAGGTCAAAATATTACAGATGAACTATACGATAATTTAGAAGAACTTTTAATCCAATCAGATATAGGTATTAAAACAACTAGTAATTTGATTGAGCAATTAAGTAATTTAAAATTTTCTAATTCTAACGAAGTTTACTCTAAATTAGAAGATCTACTTATACAAAAACTACATACTTTTGACAAAAATACATTAAATATCTCAAAAGATAGAAAAAATATTATACTTGTAGTAGGTGTAAATGGTGTTGGAAAAACTACATCAGTTGGGAAAATTGCAAATATATTAAAAAACAAAGGTTACTCTACTGTCGTAGGAGCAGCTGATACTTTTCGTGCTGCTGCCATAGAACAACTAGAATTATGGGCAGATAAGGTTGGGGTTAAAGTAATTTCTCAAAAAAAAGGGTCTGATCCTGCTGCAGTTGTTTTTGATACGTTAAATCATCTAAATAGTGAAAATTTAGATGTTGCTATAATAGATACTGCAGGAAGACTTCATAACAAAAAAGATTTAATGGAAGAACTAGCGAAAATAAAAAAAATAATAGATAATAAAACAAAAGACGCAAACATAGAAACACTACTTGTAATAGATGCAACAACTGGTCAAAATGGATTAGAACAAGCACGTATTTTCAATGAGCTTACTTCTATTACTGGAATAATTTTAACAAAATATGATGGAACTGCAAAAGGAGGAATAATTTTTCCAATAATAGAAGAATTAAAAAAGCCTGTTAAATTTCTTGGTGTAGGTGAAGGCGTAAATGATTTAAAAATTTTTAATTCACAAGATTTTGTAAAAGAAATATTTAATAAATAAGGAGGACAGTATATGTCTAGAAATTTAATTGAAGAAATAAAAAAAGAAGTTAGATCAGACAAAAGAAATATAGTATTGCCTGAATCAAATGATGAAAGGGTATTAAGAGCCGCTGATAAAGTAGCAAAAGAAGACTTTGCTAACATTATCTTATTAGGTAACAAAGAAACTATTGAAAACGATGCAAAAAAATATGGTGTAGATGTATCAAAAGCTACTATAATAGATCCTACACATTTCGATAAAATTGATGAATTCGCTACTGAATTAGCTAAATTACGTGAAAAAAAAGGAATGACTTTTGAAAAAGCAAAAGAAATTATGTTAACTGAACCTAGATTTTTTGGAGCTATGCTTGTTAGAAAAAATTTAGCTGATGGTATGGTTGCAGGTTCTATTTCACCAACAGCATCTGTATTAAGAGCTGCTATACAAGTAATAGGTACAAAAAAAGGATTAAAAACTGTTTCAAGTTCATTTATAATGCTTACACCTACTGCTCAATATGGAGAAAATGGTACAGTAGTATTCTCAGATTGTGCTGTTATTCCAGAACCAACTGCAGAACAAATAGCAGATATAACTATTTCAGCAGTTGAAAAAGCAAGACTTATAGCTAAAATTGAACACCCTCGTGTTGCACTATTAACTTACTCTACTAAAGGAAGTGCAGAAGGTGAAACAGTTACAAAAATGAGAGAAGCAAGACAAATCTTAGAAGATAGAAATGTTGATTTTGAATTCGATGGAGAATTACAATTAGATGCAGCTATAGTTCCAAGCGTTGCCTCACTTAAAGCAAAAGATTCTAACGTAGCTGGAAAAGCTAATATTCTAATCTTCCCTAATTTATCTGCTGGTAATATAGGATATAAATTAGTTCAAAGATTTGCTGGTGCTACTGCATTAGGTCCATTTATTCAAGGATTAGCACGTCCTGTACACGATTTATCAAGAGGATGTAGTGTAGATGATATAGTTAATGTTGTTGCAGTTACTGCAAGTGAAGCAAAATAAGGAAGTGATTAAATGAAAATCTTAGTAATAAACAGCGGAAGCTCATCATTAAAATTTGAATTAATAGATACTGAAACAAAAGTTTCATATGCAAAAGGAATTTGTGAAAGAATAGGTATACAAAATCAAATATTTACTTACAAGAACCTTAAAACAGGTTATAGTGAAAAAGAAGTACCAGTTTCTATGCCTGATCACAAAGCTGCAATAGAAATTGTACTATCAAAATTACAAGATAGCGAAAATGGTGTTATAACTTCTATGGATGATGTTGACGCTATAGGACATAGAGTTGTTCATGGTGGAGAATACTTCAATGACTCTGTATTACTTACAGATGAAGCAATAAAAATGATAGAAAGTGTTTCTGATTTAGCACCATTACATAACCCTGCTAATTTAATGGGAATTAAGGTTATACAAAAATTATTACCAGATAAACCTCAAGTTGGAGTATTTGATACTGCATTCCATCAAACTATGCCAGATTATGCATATAGATACCCTTTACCTGAAGAAGATTATACCAAATTACATGTTAGAAAATATGGATTCCATGGTACTTCACACAAATTTGTAAGTAATCGTGTAATTGAATTACTAGGTAAAAAAGATTCTAAAATTATAGTTTGTCACTTAGGAAATGGTGCTTCTATCTCTGCTGTTAAAAATGGAAAAGTAATAGATACTTCTATGGGATTAACTCCTCTAGCTGGTATAATGATGGGAACACGTTGTGGAGACATAGATCCAGCTATACCTTTATACTTAATGGAAAAAAGAAACTTAAGTGCTAGTGAAATGGATAAAAGAATGAATAAACAATCAGGATTATTAGGTATATTTGGACAAAGTTCTGATTTTAGAGATGTTCAAGAAGCTATGGATAAAGGGAATGAAAGAGCAAAATTAGCATTCAATATGTTCTGTTACAGAGTTAGAAACTATATAGGATCATACATAGTAGCACTTGGTGGCGTTGATGCTATTGCATTCACTGGTGGTATAGGTGAAAATGCAAGCTTAGCTCGTGAAGGAATATGTAAAGGTTTAGAATTTTTAGGAATAGAACTAGATTATGAAAAGAATAAAGAAAGAATTTCTGGTGATGTTGTGTACTCAAAAGATTCTTCAAAGGTTAAAATCTTTAAAATAGAAACTGCTGAAGAACTAATGATAGCACAAGATACTGCAAGATTGGTTAAATAATATGGCAATATTTACTAAAGCATATATATTTGCCTTATTTATATCTTTTTGTATAGTTACATTACTTTTTTCAATAGGATTTTTAGTAAAAAGCAAGCATAAATATGCAAAAGTATTAGGTTCTATATTAATAGTACATAAGGTTATTGAAATATTTTATTTACTATTTTTAGAAAAATTTAGAATATTCACTAATTTCTCATTAGTAATAAATTTTATACTTTTAGTTAGCATATTATATTTATTTACAAACCACAAGTTATTATTTAATATATCTTATCACTTTATGTACATAATTATATTAAAAATACTATTTATTACTTCAAAATACAAAACAAATACATATTTATATATAGTTACATTAGGATATTTTTTAATAATATTGTCTATACTTTATGGTGCATTTTTCCTACGGCAAAAAGTTTATCTTGTAGGCTACATTACAAGCATAATATGCGTTATAGTATTAATAATACTATCTGGAATGATTAATAAGGCCACACACACAAATATGATGTTTACAGAAAATTATATAAATTCATCATTAAGCTTTTTAAAATTTAATCTATATCTTATCATACTTATGATAGCAAATATAGTGGGTGTAAGTTTAATGTATGTAATAAAGAAAAATTAAGGGGAAAGTCCCTTAATTTTTTGTTAAGATTTATTTTGTAATTCAGATAACACTTCTATCAAATTAGGTTCTGGTAATGCTCCTAATATTCCTTTTTTGTATTTCTCAATTATATCACTTGTATCTCTAACACCATCTTTTGCTTTGAAATCTGCTAAAGAATAAACATATACACCCGTATTGTCTTTATGTACAAACCAAATTTGTTCTTTTCTAAATAACTTTTTACAATCCATTAAATTAATATCATGTACAGTAAAAATTAATTGTGCATTTTTATTTAATTCATTATTGAACATAGATACAATTGCTCTTGTAAGTACAAAGTGTAAACTACTATCTAATTCATCTACAACTAAGATTTTTCCTTCTTCTATTGCTTCTATAATATAGCTTGTAAGTGCTGTAATTTTCTTTGTACCTATCGAATCATACAATATGCTTGGAACTTTAATCCCCTTATATGTAGAAGATAATTTCATAAAATTTGCAAAATTTTTTAGGTATATTTTCCATATTACCAAAATATTTTTCATTAATATTACCATATTCTATATTTTCTAAATAAAGGTCAGCATTTTTTATAAACTCAACAACCTTTTTATGTCTATTTTCCTTATTTTTCAAAAGTTCTATTGTATGTGTAATAGGAATTTCATTCATATCAAAAACACAAATTTTATTTGCAAATCCTATTAATATTTCTTTCATTTTTCTTACATATTCAAATCTTTCATTATCAATAATATTAAAAATTAAAATAGGTGCTGATATATTTTTTATTTCATCTTCAATATTTTCATCTATGCCACCATAAATATTATTAATTCTGTCTTTTTTTTACCAACACACTTCTTTTTCATTTCCATAACTGTCTTTAACAATTTCTGAAAATTTTTCATAAATATATTTTCTTATTTCAGTATCATACTTAAATTCAAAACTATATTTTTTACCTTCATATAAAAATATGATACCTAATTCACATATATTACTGCTAGAGAAAAGATTTTTTTCTAATATATTATTTTCATTTAATAAAATATTTTTTATAGCTCTAATACATGTTATTAAACAAGTTTTACCAGAATTATTAGTACCATATATTCCAGCTGTTTTTAATATTTAAATCTACAATCATATTATTCCCACCTTTTAAACATATTATACCACAAAATATTTTTATGCAATATTTTTACACAAAATAAAAGAACTAACTTTCGTTAGTCCTCATCAATTATTTTTAATTTTTTTAGTATAGTATAAAAGCCATCATTCTCCACTGTGTCTGTAATATATCTTGCATATTTTTTTACACTTTCTTTCGCATTTCCCATTGCAACTGAATTTTCAACTAATTGAAACATACTAATATCGTTATTACCATCTCCTATTGCTAATACTTCATCTTTATTTAATTTGTAATAATTCATTACATATTCTAAACTATTAGCTTTACTTGATTTTTTTGATAACAATTCTAAACTAATAGGTATATTTCTAACTACATAAAAATCTTTTTCTAATTGAGATCTATATTTGTTTTCAAATTCAGTTAAATCTTCCTTATTCCCCATAAAATTAAATCTGCATATATCATTTGATAACATATTTTCATCTTCAATTTTTACAAGGTCATCTTTCAATGCTTTTGCGTCTACAAGGAGCTCCTCACTTAAATAAGTGTAATACAATTTGTCGGTAGTATAAACACTCAAGTGAATATTTCTATTTTCTAATTTTTTAAGGGCAAAATAGTTAGATCTATTAAGAAAATTTGAGTTATGGACTACTTTAGTGTTTAAATCTTGTACAAGAGCTCCAGTAGTTAAACTTGCAAGTTCTCTTTGATCCTCTTTTATACCTGCTAGGTCTAAAATTTCTAAAGTTGATCTAAGAGATCTTCCAGTTATAGGGAGTATTTTAATATCTTTTTCTTTTAATTTCAAAAAAGCTAATTTTACTTTTTCCGAAACTTTATCCGTATAAATTGTGCCATCTAAGTCAAAGGCAACAAGTTTTATATTCATTATTTTATCACCGTTTCAGTGAAAATATCAGAGTTTACACTTGAAAAACTATAGTTACTTAATCTTGCATTTACAAGATAGTATTTATTTACTTGATAAAGTACAGTAATAGGTATATCTGTTGCTATTATTTTTTCAACTTCTTTTAAATATTCAAATCTTTTATTTACGTCTGCTTCATTTTTAGCTAAATTGATAAATTTATCATAATTTGCGTTTGAATATTTACCTAAATTTGTTCCAGTAGAACTTACAAATAGGTCTAAGAATGTCATAGCATCTTTGTAGTCTGCTCCCCAACGAGTTACTGCTATATCAAAATCTCCACTAGACTGTCTTTGTAATCTTTCTTTATATGTTATAAGTTGTACATCAAGTTCTAAACCTAAGTTAATTCTTAAATATTCTTGTATAGCTTCACTCGCTTTTTTTGTTCCATCCATATCATTTACTATGATAGTTAACTTAGGTAATTTTTCTATTCCTAATTCCTTCATTCCCTCTGCTAACAGTTTTTTAGCTTCAGTTGGATTATATTTTTCAATCAAATCTCCAACTTCACTTCCAAAATCATTAGTATTAGATCCTTTGAATCCAACTTCATGAGGCGTAAAGTTATAGTTTACTGTATTTAATCCATTAAATACTGTTTTTATCATTTCTTCTTTATTTATAGCAAGATCAATTGCACGTCTTATTTTAACATTTTTCAATATTTCATTTTTATGATTGTACATTAAGAAATATACTTGTGCTAAAGGTAGTGTTTGTAATCTTTTATCATCTTTAAATTCATCAAATTGTTCTGATGTTAAAGAAACAAAATCTATTTCATCATTTTTAAATGCATTTAATGCACTAGCCGTATCTGCTATAAATTTAATTTTTACACTATCTGTACTTATTTTATCCTTTGCATAATAATTAGGATTTTTCTCTAAAGTCATTTCAGAGTTGTGTGTCCATTTCTTTAATACATATGGTCCTGATGATAAAATGCTATCTACATCTAATGCATAATTTTCACCTTTTTCTTTTAAAAATTTTTCATTAACTGGTAAATATGTAACAAAAGATGTAAGTGAGTCAAAGTATGGTGTTGGTGCGACCAAGTTTACTTCTAAAGTCTTATCGTCTATTACATTTATACCTACTTTGCTTGCATCAACTTCTCCACTGTTATATTCTTTTGCATTTTTTATAGAATAAAGTATAAATGAATATTGTGATGCAGTTTTAGGATCTAGTACACGAAGCCATGCAAATTTAAAATCATTTGCTGTAATAGGATCTCCATTTGACCATTTAATTCCATCTCTTAGATGAAATGTCCATGTAAGTCCATCTTCACTAACTTCATATTTTTCAGCCAATCCTGGAACTGTTTCTTTTGTTTTTACATCAGTTTTTGTTAATCCTTCACTTAAAAATGCATGTATATTAACTCCTGAATTATCCGTAACAAGGCTTGTATCTAATGTTGATCCTTCTTCATTCAACCAATAATTTAATGTTTTACTTGTGGGGGTATTTTCCCCACAAGAAAACATAAATAGTAGAAATATTAATGTTAAAATTTTTTTGATCATAATTGTATCCTTTTTTATTTAATGTCAGTGTAATTCCAAATGTAACTTCCTCCTATTGCCAAGAATGTATAATTAGACAATCTAGGATTTACTAAATAATTTCTCTTAACTTGGAATAATAGTGCAACTGGAGCTTCATCTGCTATAATTTCTTCTGCTCTCTTTAAGATTTCATATCTCTTTTCAGCATCTGGTGTTACTCTTGCTGCTTTAATTAATTTATCATATTCAGCGTTACTAAACTTACCATAGTTATTACCGTTAGTTGTTTCTAGTAAGTCAAGGAATGTTGTAGGATCTTGATAATCTGCTCCCCAACCTGCTAATACTATATCAAAGTTTCCTGATTCCATTCTAGCTAATCTTTCTTTAAATGCCATAGTTTCAATTTTTAAATCTATTCCTAATCCAAC
>CABURZ010000016.1 GCA_902494065.1 uncultured Sneathia sp.
ATGTTAGAAAAATTAAAAGAAGATGCATATAAACCACATGATGAAGGTATTTAACATGGATTGAATGTTAATTTACTTTATGCTAATAAGGCTATGCCGTTGTATGTTAATACTAACATTGATTTTGCAAGATATAGTAAGCTTAATAGTAAAATGACAAGAGTTGGACTATCTAATGAAATTAGTTATACACCTAAAGAATATTCATTATCAGCTAAAACTGGGTTACTTTATAAGGATATTATGTTACATGATTTATCATATAGTAAATTAAATATTGATACAGATATTGCGTTAAAGTTAAATTTTGTTAAATCTAAATGGTTATTTAGACCAGGAATTCGTTATGTTGGAAATTTTGAGTATGTAAATACTAAAAATAGTGTGGTAGAAGTTGAAGTGTTTAAGCGTGATAAAGATGGTAATTTAATTGATAATAAAGGTAATAGTGTAGATATATCTAAAAAATCAAGATACAAGTATGATAAAGACCTTAAAAAATCATTTAAAACTGAAAAGGTTAAATCTAGTTCTAAGTGGTTGAAACCAACTAATACTATAATCCCAACATTTGATGTTGTATATAGTCCAAAAGAAAATATTTCTCTAGAGTATAATCTTTTGGTTCCCGTTAAGTTTGTTGGTGAAAATTTTGATGGAATAATGATTAAAAATGGTTTAGGATTAACGATTAAATTTTAATAAAATATTCCCGTATTTTAAATTTGAAATATGGGAATATTTTTTAATTTTCTATCATTGTTTATTTTTGTTGTTTTTATTTGCTTATTTTTTTTAATGTATTTATATTAATTTATTTACTTTGTTGCATTTTTTCATATTTTTATATATAATAGTAAAAAATATATCTCAAATAAAGCATTATGGATTAACACACTGGGATATATTTTTTTTACATCAGGAGGTGTTATGAAGAAAATAGCAATATTATCTTTAATATTATCATCGTATTTATACGCAAATAGTGATATTGAAGGAAGAGTTAAAGTGGGTGTGAGTGCTTCTTTTGGGATAGAAGGACTTGATTTAAATATTTCTAAGTTAGATATGTATAAATTTTTGACTAGCAAAGAAATTATTAAAGAAAAAAAAGAAAATAAACTATCAAATGTGGGTAAATATATTTTAGGTAAATCTAAGCTTGATGACAAAGCAAAACCCAAAAAAGTTGGTGGGTTTGATATAAAGGACATAGCATTACATGGAGTTAAATTAGATTCAACTCTTTTTGATGGTGAATTAAATATTAAAAAGCTTAAAACAAAAATATGAGCTAAAGTATATGGGACATCTACAAGATTAGGTAGTTCTGATAAATTTAGATTACATGAAGTAGATCGTGCAGTAGTATACAGTTCAACTTATGGTAAAAATTTAAAAATGAATAATGCTGTATATATTACAGGATATAGTAAAAAGTTAGTGGGACTAGATAATTATACTGTAGAAGATGAGGATATAAAAAGAAGTCCATATATATTCACAAGTAATGGGAGTATAAGACCATTTTCTACTAGAATTAGTCCTAAGCTAGATTGTGCAATAAATGTAGGGAACAGTTCGCCTGTATATTATGTATCGCCTAAAATAGGACTAGATATTACAGATAATTTAGAGCTTAATATAGGGTACAGTGTTACAAATCAAAAATTAGATGTAGATGGCATAAAAAATGATATATACAGTCTTGCACCAGGTAACACTAATGTAGAGTATTTTAAAAATTTTGAAAAGGGAGTTAGATCATTAGAAAAAGGTTATCTAGATGGAAAAAGAGGATCGTATAGATCAATAGGACTTCCAACTGGAACTCTTTATGGTAAAAATGTTATATAATATGGTGTAGAAAAAGTTGTAAATACAATTTTAGGTGAACTACAACCACAAACAAAGGCTAAAGTAGTAGAACTTTTAAATAAAGAAAAACTAACTTTAGATGACTTGAGAAGTTTTTTAAATTCTAAAGAAGAAAGGGGTTATATCTAAATTAAGCAAAAAAGAAAATTATGAAAAATACATATTAGAAGCAATGAATGAAATTGGATTACATGAAAATGAAGAAAGATCTAGTTATGATATTTTAGAATATGTTCCAAAAAACTTTAAATCAGAGGTTAGCTCTATAAAAACACCTTCATTAGCACCTGTTGGATTGCCGTTACTGGGTATAAAAAAAGATATACTACATCTTTATCCGAAAGAAGAATTGAAAGATATTGATAAAATTTTAGGAGCTAATCAATTTTTAGACGCGGTTTATAAAATAGAACCAACACTAGAGAAAGCTACACCTTTAATGAATTATTTTGATAAGTTTACAGCTGATATAGCTAAAATAGATGCAGATTGGACGCGTGCTAATAATCAGTGTAAACCTAGTTGGTGGGATTTTTTGGAGTTAGTACAGCTGCTTGTAAAGCAAAAAATGGAGTTTTTTATGGTGGTAAGAAAACACTATATATAGCTACAGAAACACCTACACTAATTGGAAAAGTCGGTGAAGTAAAAGCTTTAGTTCGTGAAGATCGTGAAAATATATCTAATACTCTAAAAGAAGGTATAAAATTATTGCGTAATTTAACTGAAAATGATGATAAAAGAGTTAAAGAAGTAGTAAATTACTTAGTAAAAAGAGAGAAACAAGCACAAGATTTAATTGATCTTGCGTCAAATCAAAGTATTCTAAAAACTATTATAGATTCAATATCTAAATTTAGAACTATTAAAGATCTTTTAGGATCTCTTACAGATGTTAAGAAAAATTATTTAGACAAAGTTAATGTAATAGTTGAGGAAAGAGGTGCTAAAATACTGAAAGATTCTTAAAAGATTATATTAAAACCAAACGATGTTATAAGCTTTGATATGTTAAAGGGTGTTCAAATATTAAAATCAGAACATGATGTAATAAAAAAAGATTATAAAATACAAGTTGACGATTATTTGAGAAATAAGAAAATAGTAGATAATGGATTGACTCATGGAATAAATGTTAATTTAAATTATACTAATGGTATAGATAAGATATATTCAATAGACTTTGCTAAAACTACATACAATTTGAAAAATGTAAGTCAAGATAAAGATAAAGTATCTCTTAATGTTGCACTTGATTTGACAAATTATCATGTTAAAAAATATAGATTTGTGGTATAATATGTTTGATTAAGGGGGGATTTTATGAAAAAGATATTTACTAGTATATTAATGGGACTTTCAATATTTGCGTGTACTGTAGGGCCTAAATATATTACTTTAACTAATAGGGATATAAATTATTATGCTTCAAAAAAAATAAATAGTTCTCAAAACTATATCGTAGCACAAGCAAAAATAAGCAACATTAATACAGAAGTTCGTAATGGATATATTTATTCAGATATAGCATATAGCTACAAAATATTAGGAGGAGCTATAGCTAGTACAACAGGTGTTGCAAAAGTTAAATATCAATTAGATGTTAAACAAAATAAATTATACATTAAATATCCAGAAATAATATCTATTAAAACAAAAAATGGTTTAATACCTGATAAAAAAGTTGAACTTGCAATAGCAAGCTTAATTACAAATAGTTTAGAATATGCGGATTTATATGATTTTAAAGACCAAGCTTATGTAACAAGAGTTTATATAGGTGCAAATACAGTAACATTGGTAACGGAGTAAAAATATGCAAAATACAAAATGGGATTTAACATATATATTTGAAAATGATGACAAATGGAATGATAGCTTTGTTAAAGCTACTAAGATGATAGATGAAATAGAAAAATATGAAAATAGAATAGCAGAAAGTGTAGATACTTTTAGAAAATTTTTAAAAGAAAAAGAAGAAATAGAGTTATTTTTAGAAAATTTATACATGTATGCTCATTTAAGTTATGATGTAGATACAAGTGTTTCAAAATATCAAGAAATGTTTTCTAAAATACAAGGGCTATATTCAAAATATGCACAAAAATCTTCATATATCAATACAGAGTATATAAAATCTTGTGACAAAATCACAGAATTTTTAAAAGAAGATGATTTAGTACAATATACACAACATTTTGATGAGATTTTTAAAAAGAGTAAACATATTTTATCTGAAAAAGAAGAAAAGATGCTTTCAAATTTTTCTGAAATATTTGATGCACCATACAATACATTCACTAGTTTAAATGAGTCTGATATAACATTTAAAGATGTATTAGGAAAAAAATTAACAGACACTAATTATACGGTATTTCTAGAATCAAAAGATAGAAAAGAACGTGAAATTGCATATACAAATTTATATGAAGGATATAAACAATTTAGTAATACTTATGCAAGAATATTAGAAACTAATGTTAAGTTAAATAATCTGAATGCAAAATTACGTAATTATACAAGTGCAAGAAATGCTTCACTAGAAACAAATTTCATAGATGAAAAAGTTTATGATAATTTAGTCGATGTTGTAAATAAGAATTTATATAGACTTCATGAATATATAGCATATAGAAAGAAAAAATTAAATTTAGATAAATTGCGAATGTATGATGTATATGTACCTATAACAAATGATTTTGATATATCATATACAGTAGATGAAGCAAAGGATATTATTCTTGAAGCATTAAAACCATTAGGAGAAGAATATATAGGAATAGTGAAAAAATGTTTTGAAGAAAGATGGATAGACTTTGAACCTAATGACAATAAAGTAGGTGGAGCATATTCTAGTGGTGGTCATAATACACATCCATATATACTTATGACATGGAATAATAATTTATCATCATTATTTACTCTAGCTCATGAAATAGGTCACAGTGTGCATTCATATTATTCAAGACATACACAAAACTATACTTATTCATCATATACTCTATTCTTGGCTGAAATTGCATCTACAACTAATGAAAACTTATTAACAAATTACTTGTTAGAAAAGTATAAGGATAATAAAAAGGCTATAGAATATATTTTAAATGATCATTTAGATGGATATAGAGGAACAGTATTTAGACAAACACAATTTGCAGAATTTGAACAAGAAATACATAAACTAGATGGAAATGGTGTACCATTAACTAGCGATAAATTGACTAGTTTGTATAAAGAAATTAATACTAAATATTATGGAGATAACATAGAACAAGATGATTTAATTTCTTATGAATGGGCAAGAATACCACATTTTTACTATAATTTTTATGTGTATCAATATGCAACTGGATTTAGCTGTGCAGTATATTTTGCAAATAGTATTTTAACACAAGGTGAAAAAGCACGTGATAAATATATAAACTACTTAAAGGCAGGATGCTCAAAATATCCACTAGAAATTCTAGCAGATGCTGGTATTGATTTTTTAAGAGGAGATATTGTAAATAAGGCGTTAGAAGAGTTCTCAAGAAAATTTTCACTATTGAAAACACTATGATACTATGATATAATAAACAAGAAATAACGAGAAAGGTGGATTACAAATGAGTAATATAAAATATCAAACAATTATTGAAGATATTTATGCAAGAGAAATCCTTGATTCAAGAGGAAACCCTACAGTTGAAGTTGAAGTATATCTTGAAGGTGGTGCAATGGGTAGAGCATCTGTTCCATCAGGAGCATCAACAGGAGTTCATGAAGCTGTTGAATTAAGAGATGGAGATAAATCAAGATATTTAGGTAAAGGGACACTAAAAGCAGTTGAAAATGTAAATTCTATTATAGCTGAAAATGTAATAGGAATGGATGCATTAGATCAAGTAGCAATAGATGAATTAATGATAAAATTAGATGGTACACCAAATAAAGCTAATTTAGGTGCAAACGCAATTTTAGGAGTATCATTAGCAGTAGCAAAAGCAGCAGCTAACCAATTAGGATTACCTTTATATAGATATTTAGGTGGAGTAAATGCTAAAGAATTACCTGTACCTATGATGAATATCTTAAATGGAGGAGCACATGCTGATTCAGCTGTTGACGTTCAAGAATTTATGATACAACCAGTTGGAGCTAAAACATATAAAGAAGCTTTAAGAATGGGTGCTGAAGTATTCCATCACTTAGGAAAACTATTAAAAGCAAATGGAGATTCAACAAATGTTGGTAATGAAGGAGGATATGCACCTTCAAAAATTGCTGGAACTAAAGGAGCATTAGATATTATATCTAAAGCAGTTAAAGATGCAGGATATGAATTAGGAAAAGATATCACATTTGCATTAGACGTTGCTTCATCAGAATTCTATAATGCAGAAACTAAAAAATATGTATTCACTAGAGAAGGTGGAGAAAAGACTGCAAGCCAAATGGTTGAATGGTACGAAGAATTATGTTCTGAATATCCAATAGTTTCTATAGAAGATGGATTAGCAGAAGATGATTGGGATGGATTTAAATTAATGACTGAAAAATTAGGTAAGAAATTACAAATAGTTGGAGATGACTTATTTGTAACTAATACTGAAAGATTAAAATCAGGGATAGAAAAAGGTATAGCAAATTCTATTTTAATTAAATTAAATCAAATAGGAACATTAACAGAAACATTAAATGCTATAGAAATGGCTAAAAAAGCAGGATATACAGCAGTAGTATCACATAGATCTGGTGAAACTGAAGATGACACTATAGCAGACGTTGCAGTTGCAACTAATGCAGGTCAAATTAAAACAGGTTCAGCATCAAGAACAGATAGAATTGCTAAATACAATCAATTATTAAGAATTGAAGATGATCTTGCAGGACAAGCTATATACAAGGGATTAAAATCAATTTATGTAATTAAATAAATAACTTGAGGTCGTATGACCTCTTTTTTTTAATTATAGGGTATAATTTGTGGTGAGGTGAGATAGGTGGAATTAAAATATTTAGAATTATTGTCTAAGACATATACTAATATTGCAAAAACATCTAGTGAAATTATCAATCTTCAGGCAATAATGAATTTACCAAAGGGAACAGAATATTTTTTAACAGATATACATGGAGAATATGAAGCATTTTCACATGTTTTAAGAAATGGTGCAGGCAGCATTAAAAGAAAAATAAATGAAATATTTAAAGATAGTCTAACTGAAAATGAAAAACAAGAATTAGCAACTTTAATATATTACCCAAAAGAAAGATTAGAAATTTTGGAAAAGCAAAAAAGTAATTTTTTAAAATGGAAACATAAGACTATATATAGATTAATTGCTGTTTGTAGACAAAGTTGTTCAAAATACAGTAGATCTAAAGTTAGAAAATCTATGCCAGAAGACTTTAGATATATTTTAGAAGAACTATTATACGAAAGAGAAGAAGAAAATAATAGGAAAGGATATTTTGATAGCATCATAGATAATATATTTTCTATAAAACGTGATACTGCGTTTATAATCTCTATATGTAGATTAATTAAAGTGTCTGTGGTAGATCATTTGCATATTATAGGTGATATTTATGATAGAGGTAAAAGTCCACATTTAGTTATGGATTTTTTGTATAAATATAGAAATGTGGATATACAATGGGGAAATCACGACATACTATGGATGGGAGCATTTCTTGGTAGTAAAGCATGTGTGTGTAATGCAATAAGAATTGCTTGTAGATATAATAATAATGATGTATTAGAGGATGCATATGGTATAAACCTTTTACCATTAGCAAGTTTTGCTATGAAAGTATACAAAAATGATGATTGTAAAAGTTTTAAACCTAAAGAAGGAGTGGATAATGGATTAGTATCTAAAATGCATAAAGCAATAAGTATCATTCAATTTAAAATAGAGAAAAACTTACTTTTAAATGAGATAGATTATATGGATTTTACTGTAAAAATAGCTGGTAAAAAGTATAAATTGAATGATGAAAATTTTCCGACTATAGATAAAAATGATCCATTTAAATTAACTAGTGATGAACAATATGTACTTGATAGACTAGTTCGTTCTTTTAAAAATAGTGAAAAACTAAAAAGACACGTTGAGTTTTTATTTAATAAAGGGTCTATTTATTTAGTATATAATTCAAATTTACTCTATCATGCATGTATACCATTAAATACAGACGGTACATTTAGAAAATTTGAAATTAATGGTAAATATGTGGGTGGTAGAGAATATTTAGATGAATTAGAAAAATGTGTAAGGGAAGAATATTTAACTCATAGTGGCAAAAATTTAGATATTTATAGGTTTTTGTGGTGTGATAAGGATTCTCCGTTATTTGGTAAAGATGTAATGAGAACGTTTGAGAGATATTTTATTGATGATAAATCTATACATAAGGAAATAAAGAATAGTTATTACGATTTTTTAAATGATGAAACAGTAGTTAATAATATTTTATCTAATTTTGGTTTAAATCCTAAAGTTTCTCATATAATAAATGGACATGTACCAGTTAAGGTAAAAGATGGTGAGTCTCCACTTAAATGTAATGGTAAGGTATTAATAATAGATGGAGGATTTGCAAAAGCTTATCAAAAAACTACAGGTATAGCAGGTTATACATTGACGTATAATTCATATGGAATGAAACTTTTAGCTCATAAACCTTTTGAATCAAGAGAGATTGCAATTAATGAATGCGTAGATTTGGTGTCAGAATATATTCAAGTACAACAAAGTTCAAAAAGAATAAAGGTTAAAGATACAGATATAGGTAAAAAGATTCAAGTGCAGATAAATGATTTGAAAAAATTATTGAATGCATATAGAGTCGGTATATTAAAGGAAAAGTAAATAAAAGTTTACAAACGATATAACCTGTGATACAATATCTAAAAGAGAGGATTGATGTTATGAAAGAGATATATTTAGCTGCAGGTTGTTTCTGGGGAACACAAGGATATTTTAAAAAAATTGATGGTGTAAAAATAACTAAAGTTGGTTATGCAAATGGTAAGACAGAAAATACTGATTATGAATATTTAAAATCAACAGATCATGCAGAAACTTTAAAACTTATATATGATGAGAGAAAAATTACACTAATAGAAATTTTATTACATTATTTTAGGATAATAGATCCATTAAGTTATAACAAGCAAGGTAACGATATAGGTAGGCAATATAGAACTGGTATATATTATACAGATGATAAGGATTTGAAAAATATAAAAAAAGTATATGACTATTATGAAAAAAAACTAGGTAAATTAGCAGTTGAAGTAGAAAAGTTGTATAATTTTGTTTTAGCTGAGGATTATCATCAAGATTATTTAGATAAAAATCCTACAGGTTATTGTCATATAAATTTGCATATGGCAAATAGCCCCTTATTTTCTAATGAATTTGAGAAAAATACTGTACTAGATGAATTAAGTTTAAAAGTTATGAAGGAAAATTATACTGAAGCACCACATACTAGTGAATTAAATATGGAATATAGAAAAGGTATATATGTAGATAAAATAACAAGAGAGCCTTTATTTGCATCAAGTACTAAATATGATGCAGGTTGTGGTTGGCCTAGTTTTACAAGACCTATATTATCTGATGCAATAGAGTATGTAGAAGATAACTCGCATGGTATGAGAAGAATAGAAGTAAGAAGTAAATCTGGAGATAATCATCTAGGACATGTATTTACAGATGGAATAGGAGATACAGGACTTAGATATTGCATAAATGGAGCTAGTTTAGAATTTGTACCATATGAAAAAATGGATGAGTTAGGTTATGGTGATTATAAAATATTTGTGGATTAAACCTATATGTTTGTGATATAATGTAGATAATATCAAATATTAGGAGTTTTTTATGAAAAAAGTAACAATAAAAGATATTGCAAAATTAGCGGGTGTTTCATTTAAAACTGTTTCAAGAGTAATAAATAACGAAGATTCTGTAAAAGAAGAAACAAGAGAAAAAGTAAAAAAAGTTTTAATGAAAACGAATTTTAGTATTAATTATAATGCTAAAAGACTTGCTAGTAATAGAACTAAACAAATAGGTGTAATAACTAATACAAATAATAATGAATTGAGTAAAAACTATATTATTATGAACCATATTTTAACTTTTGCTAAATCTAAAGATTATACTGTGATAGTTCATGAAAATATAAGTGAAGTTAAAAGAAATAATTTAGGTAAAATAGATAGAGGTTTCTATGAGGGTATTATATTTTTAAATCCTAAAGATTTAAATGAAGTTGATGAAGTGATAAAATCAAAAATACCAGTTATAATATCAGGTATTAGTGATAAGTACATTAGTGTTGGTACAAATCAATATGAAAGTGGGTATATTGCAACCTTATCTCTAATTAGAAAAAAATGTAAAAATATATCTATAATATTAGATGATCCCGATACAAAAACTAATATAGAAAAAGTTAGAGGGTATAGGGCAGCGTTAGAAGATAATGGATATACTGTAAAACCAGAAAATATACACTATAATTACAAAAATAGTTTTGACATAGAGTCACTAATAACTACAAAATTTTTAAAAAATGAGCTTTATGATGGTATTTTATTAGGTACAGATATCTTAGGTTTAGGTGTAGTTAGAGCGATAAATAAATTTAGTATTAAAAATTTAAGATTTATTACATTTGGAAATACTTTTATTTGTAATGAAACTTATCCTAGTATGAGTTCTATAAAACAAAATTTTGAAAGTATAGCTGAAAATTTAGTGAAAAAAATTATTCGATTAATAGAAACAGATGAAATGCCTAGTAGTATGGTAATACCTGCAGAAATTGTTGAAAGAGAGTCGTAGCAATGTTTATTCATTGCTATATTTTTTTATTTTAAAGACAACATAGACATTTTAAAAAAATTAATTTTTAATGTTGACAAAATACAATTTCAAGTTATACTTTAGTATAAATGACAACGAAGACAAAATGGAGGTAAAAATGAAATTGAATATGTCTGATTTTATGTTAAATAGTGAGCTATCTAAAAAGTTATATACATACGCAAAAGATATGCCTATATATGATTATCATTGCCATTTAGATCCAAAGGAAATATATTTAAATAAAGAATTTAAAAACATTTCTGAAATATGGCTTAAATTTGACCACTATAAATGGCGTGCTATGAGAGCTAATGGAGTAGATGAAAAATATATTACAGGAGATGCTAATGATTACGACAAATTTGTTGCATGGTCTAAGACTCTAGATAATTGTGTAGCAAACCCTTTATATCATTGGAATGCATTAGAATTAAAAAAATATTTTGATGTAGATGAAATATTAACATCTAAAAATTACGATACTATTTGGAATGCAACTAATAAAATTAAATATACACCTCAAAAACTAATACAAATGTCAAATGTTAAAGTAGTTTGCACAACGGATAGTCCTCTATCAGACCTATGTTGGCATAAAAAATTACAAGAAAGTAATTTTAAAACTAATGTTGTACCTGGATTTAGACCTGATGAAGCTTTAAGTATAGGTACTGATAAATTTTATCATTTTATAAATAAAGTACCAACAATAAATGATTACTATACATTATTAGAATTTTTGAAAAAAAGAATCAAATATTTTGACGAAAATAATGGATATATTTGTGATCACGGATTGACATATATACCTTATGCAAAAGCTAGTTTAGATGAAGTTAATGAAATATTTAAAAAAGCATTGAATAAAGAGCGATTAACTAGTTTAGAAAAAGAAAAATACCTTACAAGGCTTTTAGTTGAGTTAGCTTGTGAGTATAAAAAGTATGACTGGACTATGCAAATACATTTTGGAGCTATAAGAGATAATAACAAAAAGTATTTTAATAAATTAGGATATGATGCAGGATTTGATTCAATAGCAGATGATAGTAAAATAGCTGAAAAATTAAATGGATTATTAAATGAAATGGTAGAAGCTGATAGTTTACCTAAAATGATTTTGTATAACTTAAATCCTATGTATAATGAACTAATAGCGACAACTATAGCAAATTTTCAAATAAATAATGGAACTATGCAATTTGGTGCTGCTTGGTGGTTTAACGATACAAAAGAAGGGATGATAAGACAATTAAAAACGCTATGTGATCAAGGATTATTATCAAAATTTGTGGGCATGCTTACAGATTCAAGAAGTTTTTTATCATATACAAGACACGATTATTTCAGAAGAATATTATGTGATTATTTAGCAAATTTAGTAGAAAAAAATGAAATACCAAATGATCAAGAAATGTTGAAAGAATTAATACAAAATATTTGCTATTACAATGCAGAAAAGTATTTTAAAAAGAGAGGTAGATAAAATGAAAATAGGATTTAGATGGTATGGTTTAGATGATAGTATACCTTGTGAGTATGTAAGACATATACCAAATATTGATACTGTTGTAACAGCTGTATATAGTGTAAAAGTAGGAGAAGTTTGGCCTATGCAAGATATACTTAAATTAAAAGAAAAAGCAAATAGTGTGGGATTAAATTTTCATGTAGTGGAAAGTATACCAGTACATGAAGATATTAAATTAGGAAAAAGAGATTATAAACGATATATAGAAAATTACAAGGAAAATATTAGAAGATGTGCAAAAGCAGGAGTAAAAGTAATATGCTATAATTTTATGCCAGTATTTGATTGGACAAGAAGTGAATTAGATCATAAAAGAGAAGATGGATCAACTTGTCTTGTCTTCTATAAGGAACAAATAAAAAAATTAGATCCAACAAAATTAGCTCTTCCTGGTTGGGATTCTTCATATGATGTAGAACAAATGGCAAAATTAATAGCTGAGTACAAAGAATTAGGAGAAGAAGGACTTTGGAAAAATTTAGAGTATTTTTTAAAAGAAATAATACCAGTAGCTATAGAAAATGATGTATACATGGCAATACATCCTGATGATCCTCCGTATTCAATATTTGGTATACCAAGGATTATAACATGTAGAGATAATTTGAGAAGATTTTTAGATATATACCCTGATCCACATCATGGACTAACTATGTGTGCTGGAAGTTTAGGTTGTGATAAAAGAAATGATTATGTAGCTATGGTAAAAGAATTTGGACCAGAAGGAAGAATACATTTTGCTCATTTAAGAAATATTAAAATATTAGAAGATGGAAGTTTTGAGGAATCAGGGCATATATCAAAAGAAGGTAGCTTAGATTTTGCTGAAATAGTAAAAACATATCATTCATTTGGTTATAAAGGATATTTTAGACCAGATCATGGAAGAATGATATGGGGAGAAACAGGTAAACCAGGATATGGCTTATATGATAGAGCTTTGGGAGTAACATATATAAATGGATTATGGGAAATGTGTGACAAAATATATGGAAAGGTGGAAGATTGATGAAGAATAAAGTCGTGGTGATAACAGGAGCAGCTGGAGTAATATGTTCTACAATAGCAGAACATTTTGCAAAACTAGGTTCAAAAGTTGCAATGTTAGATTTAAATTATGAAATGGCAAAAAAATATGAAGATGACTTTAATAGTAGAGGACTAATAAGTAAAGCATATAAATGTAATGTATTAGATAGAGAAAATATAGAAAAAGTATATGAAAGTATAAAAAAAGATTTTGGAGAAGTTGACATATTAATAAATGGAGCTGGAGGGAATAATCCTAAAGCTACATGTGATCAAGAAATATATGATATAAATAATAGCGGAACTAGTTTTTTTGATTTAGATCCAAAAGGTATAAGTTTTGTATTTGATTTAAATATATTAGGTACAATATTGCCAACACAAGTAATAGCAAAAGATATGCGAGAAGGTTGTAGTGTAATAAATATTTCAAGTATGAATGCATTTACACCTTTAACAAAAATAGTTGCATATTCAGGAGCAAAAGCTAGTGTAAATAATTTTACACAATGGTTAGCTGTACATTTAGCTAAAGTTGGAGTAAGATGCAATGCAATAGCACCAGGATTTTTAGTAACAAATCAAAACAAAGGATTGTTATTTAACGAAGATGGAACACCAACAGCTAGAACTAAGAAAATTTTGACTAATACACCTATGGATAGATTTGGAGAACCAAGTGAGATGTTGGGAGCAAT
The DNA here is from genome assembly GCA_902494065.1 of uncultured Sneathia sp. GTDB lineage: Bacteria > Fusobacteriota > Fusobacteriia > Fusobacteriales > Leptotrichiaceae > Sneathia. Next base: position 14,007 of record CABURZ010000016.1, read on the forward strand.
AGAATTTTTAGTAGATAACAAGAAAGCAAGCTTTATTACGGGCGTGATAATACCTATAGATGGTGGATTTAATGCTTATTCAGGGGTGTAATATGCAAAATAGAAAAATTGTATGTATAGATTCAGATGGTTGTGCTATGGATACTATGAATTACAAACATATGTACTGTTTTGGACCTATTGCAGCCAAAGTATTTGAAGTAGAAAATACTGAAAAATTTTTAGAAATTTGGAATAATGTTAATCTCTTTTCAAAAACTAGAGGAGTTAATAGATTTAAAGCACTGTATTTAGTTTTTGAAAAGATAAATAAACCATTAGAAGAAGTAAAAAAATGGGTAGAAAATTCTAGTGAATTATCAAATGATGCGTTGAAAAAAGAAATAAAAAAAAATAAAAATGATCAACTGCAAAAAGCACTTATTTGGAGCATACAAGTAAACGAAGAAATTGAAAGTATGAAAAAATTAGCAAAGCCATTTAGTAACGTAAGAGAATGTATCAATAAAATAGGAGAATATGTAGATTTAGCTGTAGTATCAGCTGCTAATAATGAAGCTATAAAAGATGAATGGACAAAATTTAAATTAATAGATTCTATTGACTATGTAATGGGTCAAAATGAAGGTACAAAAAAAGAATGTATTAAATCATTAATAGATATGGGGTATAATCCAAAAAATATATTGATGATAGGCGATTCACCAGGAGATATTAAAGCTGCTAAAGAAAATAATACGTTAGTATATCCTATAATAGTTAATGATGAAGTCAACAGTTGGGAATATTTTACAAAAGTAATATTAGATAAATTTTTGAATGATGAATATGATGATAGTAGTTATATAAAAATATATGAAGAAAAGTTAGGAGAGTTATGCCAAGAATAGTGAATCTTAAAGAAAAACCATATAATTTAAGTGATGATCAGATATTATGGGTAGAAAATACTATAAAATCAATGAGTGATGAAGAAAAAATAGGACAGCTATTTTTCAATTTATTTAGTCTTGAAGATAGAAAATTTACAGAAACAGATTTAACAAATAGAGAAGTTATAGAAAAATATCATATAGGTGGAGCTAGATATCAAGGTGGTAATAAAAAAGATGTAATGAATTTAATAAATGATTTACAAAATTATTCAAAAATTCCTTTATTAGTTGCTGCAAATTGTGATTCAGGTGGAAATGGTGCATGTAGCGATGGAACTTTTATAGCAACAGCTGCACAATGTGAGGCAAGTGGAGATTTAGAAGTATCATATAATGCAGGTTATGTTAGTGGTATTGAAGAAGAAGCATTAGGTATAAATGTTAATTTTGATCCTTGTGTAGATATTTTAAAAAATTTTAGAAATACTATAGTTAATACTAGAGCTTACGGAAGAGATACTGATGTTGTAATAAAGCATACCGTTTCTTATTTAAAAGGTTTGGATAAAAGTAATGTGATAAAGTGTATAAAACATTTTCCAGGAGATGGAACAGAAGAGCGTGATCAACATTTAGTTTTAGGTGTAAATGAATTAAGTGTAAAAGAATGGGAAGAAAGTTTTGGAAAAGTGTATAGAACGCATATAGAAAATGGTGTTGAAATGATAATGGCAGGTCATATTGCACTACCTAATTATCAAAAAGAATTAGTAAATGGATTAGAAGATAAAGATATATTGCCAGCAACATTAGCTCCTGAATTAGTAGAAACACTGCTAAAAGAAAAATTAAACTTTAATGGATTAGTAATAACTGACGCATCACATATGCTAGGTATGACATCAAGTATGCAAAGAAAAGATTACGTACCAAAAGCAATAGAATCTGGTTGTGATATGTTTTTATTCTTCAATGATATAGATGAAGATTTTAACTATATGTTAAATGGATATAGAAATGGAGTAATTACAAAAGAAAGATTAGAAGATGCATTAAGAAGAATATTGGGTCTTAAAGCAAAATTAGGTTTAAATGTTAAAAAGCCACAAAGAAGTGAAAAAGATTTAGAAATTATAGGTTGTAAAAAACATTTAGATATGCAAAAGGATGCTATCAACAAAGGAATTAGTCTAATAAAAGATACAAAAAATGTACTACCTATAGATGCAAAGAAACACAAAAGAGTAAGACTATATATAATTGAAGGTGAAAAAAATGGGATATATAAGCCAAATGAAAAATTTGAAAAATTATGTATAGAAAAATTAGAAAAAGAAGGATTTATTGTAACTGTAAATGATAAGGGAGTTCGTGCTAAGGGAAGTATTGAAAAATACAAATCAGAAGTGGATCTTGCACTATTATTTGTAAATGTAAAAGGTTATGCTGAACAAAATAATATGAGAATTAAATATAGTGGACCTATGTCAAATGAAATACCTTGGTATGTACATGAAGTTCCAACAGTAGTAGTTTCATTTAATTATACTAATCATTTACATGATTTAACTATGGCAAAATGCTATATAAATGCTTATTCAGATACGAAAGAAGCTATAGATCAATTGGTTGATAAACTTATGGGTAAATCAGAATTTTTAGGAACATATTTTAATGAAAATGTTTGGGCAGAACAATTTCAATCTAAATTATGAGAAAGGGGAATGTATGCTATATCCATTACAAACTAAAACGCGTGATTTGATAGATTTATCAGGTATATGGAATTTTAATTTTGAAGGAGAAAAAAAGCAACTAATAGCTGTTCCAGGGTCATTTAATGATCAATTAGTAGGACATTATAATAAAAATTATGTTGGTAATATGATTTATAAAAAAGAATTTTTAATAAAACAAGAAATGCTTGAAAAAGATATTTTTATTAGATTTGGTTCAGCTACACATGTTGCAAATGTTTATATAAATGATGAGTTAGTTGGATCACATAAAGGTGGATTTACCCCTTTTGAATTTAATATAACAAAATTTGTAAGTTTGGGTAAAAATATTTTGAAGGTAGTGCTAAATAATATTTTAGACTATAGTTCTCTTCCAGTTGGAAACTATAAAAATGGAAAGGTTGATGAAAATTTTGATTTCTTTAATTATGCAGGTATACATAGACCAGTAAAATTATGGATAAAACCAAAAGTTCATATTGAGGATATTGTTATAACATATGAAGTTATAGAAAATAACGCAAAAGTGAACTTTGATGTAGAAACTAATACTGAAAATGCAAATGTTAAAGTAACTATTTTAGATGAAAATGACAATGTAGTATCTAAAGATGGCTTTATAGAAAATGTAAGATTATGGCAACCATTAAATGCGTATTTATATAAAGCAAAAGTAGAACTTTTAGATGAAAATTTAGAAGTTTTAGATGAATATATAGAAGAATTTGGAATAAGAACAGTAGAGGTTAGAGATAATAAATTTTTAATAAATGGTAAATCTTTTTATTTTAAAGGATTTGGACGTCATGAAGATACATATTTACATGGGAGAGGCTTAGACGAATTAGCTAATGTAGCTGATATAAACAGAATGAAATGGATAGGAGCTAATTCATTTAGAACATCACATTATCCATATTCTGAAGAAATGATGAGATTAGCGGATCGTGAAGGTTTTGTGGTAATTGATGAAACTACAGCAGTAGGACTTATGGCTGATTTTGGATTTAATTTGGTAGGTGATGTTGATAAAAAAAATACGTGGGAAAAATTAAATACAAAAAAAGCTCATGAAAAAGTTATAAGAGAGCTTATTAAAAGAGATAAAAATCATGCATGCGTAGTTATGTGGTCAATTGCAAACGAACCATCTTCAGCTGAAAAGGGAGCATATGAGTACTTTGAACCGTTATTTTCATTAGCTAGAAGTTTGGATGCTCAAAAGAGACCTTGTACTTTTGTAAATATTATGTTGGCTAAGGCAGGGGAGTGTTTGGTAAGTAGTTTATGTGATGTAATATGTTTAAATAGATATTATGGTTGGTATGTAAATATGGGAGATTTAAAAGAAGCTAAAAAAGAGATGACAAAAGAATTAGAATTATGGCATAAGTTATATCCAACAAAACCTATAATGTTTACTGAATATGGAGCTGATACTATATCTGGAATACATGACATAGATGAAATGACACCATTTAGTGAAGAATTTCAATTAGAATACTATAAAATGAATGAAGAAGTTTTTGATAGTCTTTCATATTTTGTAGGTGAACAAACATGGAATTATGCAGATTTTCAAACTAAATATGGATTATTCAGAGTGCAAGGGAATAAAAAAGGAGTTTTCACAAGAGAAAGAAATCCTAAATCAGTTGCACATCATTTAAGAAAAAGATGGAATAATATACCAAATTTTGAGTATAAATAGGAGAAAAATTTATGAAGTATAATAGAGCTAAATTGTGGCAAATCGGATTATTTTCATTAAACAATACTGCAACAAATTTGTTCCACGCATTAACATTTTATGTAGGATACTATGCAACAGGAATGCTAGGTGTAACTACAGTTTTAATATCTAACATTTTGACATCAATGAGAATATTTGATGGTATAACAGATCCTGTTATAGGATATTTTATCGATAAAACAGATGGGAAATTTGGTAAATTTAGACCATATATGGTAATAGGATGGATTATCATGACAATTAGTATGATAATGATGTATCAAGTTTCGCATCTTTTACCAAAGAATACAAGATTTTGGTTCTTTCTTGTAATGTATTCAATATATATTTTAGGATATACTTGTCAAACTGCTGTCACTAAAGCAGCTCAAGCTTGTATGACAAATGATCCTAAGCAAAGGCCTATATTTGGTGCATTTGATGGGACATATACTATATTGCATTGGAATTTATTAGTTCCAGTATATGTAAATGGTTATTTATTAACTAAACATGGAAACAAATTTTCTACAAGTTTTTTTAAAGAGTTTTTATTTACTTTTATAATTTTATCAGGAATTTTAACCATATTAGCTATAATAGGACTTTACAAAAAAGATAGAACAGAGTATTTTGGACTTTGTGAAAAAAATGAGCCTATTAATTTAAAAAATTACTTAGATATTTTAAAAAATAATAGAGCAATACAAATGTTAATAATAGCTGCAAGTACAGATAAAATCGCCATGACAACATCTGGTAATGCAGCTGTAGGAATAATGATATATGGTATTATCATGGGGGATAATACCTTACAAGCAAAATTTGCTATGCTTACTATAATTCCTATGATAATA
>CABURZ010000017.1 GCA_902494065.1 uncultured Sneathia sp.
GTTACTAATTGTTGTATATCTTTATCACCAGTATAAATATGTATTTCTAAATTGTTTTTTATACTAAAATTTGTAAGTGAAGCTATTACATCATCAGCTTCATAACCATCTTTAGAAAATGAACTTATACCAAAATTTTGTATAATTTCCTTTATTATCTCAACTTGGTATAATAGTTCACTAGGCATAGGAGCTCTATTTTGTTTGTATTCACTAAAAATTTTTTTTCTATTTAATTCTGTTTTTTTTACATCATATGCACAAGCTACATAATCAGGGGTTACCTCTTCTAGTGCTAGTTGTAATTGCTTTACAAATCCAAAAATAGCACCAGTTGAAACACCGTTTTTATTAATTAATTTTTCCATTGCAAAATGTGATCTATACATTATTGCACTTGTGTCAAGTATTAATAATTTTTCCATAATAATTTCCTTTGCTTTATTCTATAATCATTATATCAAAAAAAAATGGAAGTTCCAACCTTTTTTTGATATAATAAAGTAGGTGATAATATGGAAAAAATAGATAAAATTAAAGAATATATTAAAAAAAATAATTTAGAAGCTGTCATGGTCACAAATCCTACAAATATTTATTATCTAACAAATATGTCTTGTGATCCGCATGAAAGGCTTTTAATGTTAGTTGTGTCTAAAGAAAAGGTTGTTATATTAGTTCCTGCTATGGAATATGAAAATGCTAAAAGAAGCATTTCTACTAAAATTGAAATAGTGAAATATTTAGATACCGAAGATGGATATAAGCTTTTGTGTGATAAAACAGGAAAATTTAGTAAAGTTGGAATAGAAAAAGAACATTTAACTGTTGCAAGAATGCAGAGAATACAAAACATCTTTGAAATAGAAGAATTTTCTTCTATAGATAATCTTACAATAGATATGAGAAAGTATAAAAGTAGTGATGAGTTAGAAAAATTAAGAGAAGCAGCAAAGCTAGCAGATATAGCAATAGGAATAGCAAAAGAAAATATGAAAGAGGGTATCACAGAATTAGAATTAAAAGCTATAATAGAATTTGAAATGAAAAAATATGCAAAATCTATGTCATTTGATACCATAGTTTTATTTGGTAAAAATGCTGCAGATCCGCATGGGCAAAGTGGCATGACTAAATTAAAATATGGTGATTTAGCCTTATTTGATTTAGGTGTGTATTATAAAGGGTATGCATCAGACGAAACTAGAACAATAGAATTTGGAAAAACAGATACTGAAGCAAAAAAAATTTATGAAATAGTAAAAAAAGCTAATATAGAAGCTATTAATGCTTGTAAACCTGGAGTTAGTTTTGCATACATAGATAAAATAGCAAGAGATATAATAACTAAAGCTGGATATGGAGAATATTTTACACATAGATTAGGTCATGGACTAGGATTAGATGTACATGAATATCCAGATGTGTCAGAGAAAACATGTGACTTATTAGAAGAAAATATGGTATTTACTATAGAGCCTGGAATATATAAGCCAGGGGTTGCAGGTGTTAGAATTGAAGATGATGTTGTTGTTACAAAAGACGGTTGTGAGGTATTAACAAAGTATGAGAAATAAAAATTTTACCATAGATGATTTTTTAGAATTACAAAAAATCATAGATACTAAATTGCATTTTAGAGATGCATGTGGCGGAAATGTAATAGAAATAGAAGGAAATAGCGAAGATATAAAAAATAAAATTATAGAATTTTTCAAAAAAAGAAATGTTGAAGTAATGTTTAGTGAAAATATGAAATATGTTTATAGAATAAGTTAGGCTTGCCTAACTTTTTATTTTGAAAACTATAAAAACAAGGATATAATATATTATTAATAAATAACGGAGGAATGTGTATGAGAGTTTACGACATTGAAAATATTAGGAATATTGCTATATTAGGTCAAACAGGTGCGGGTAAGAGTAATTTTATTGAGTCTTTAGAATATACTGTAGGATTAGTAAACAAAATATCAAATCCGACAGAAGAATTTAAAATGAGTAATACAGCTATGCTAAACACAATAGAATATCAAAATATGAAATACAATTTTCTTGATGTACCAGGTTATACAGATTTTTTAGGAGAAATGAAATCAGGATTAAGTGCAGCTGCTGGTGCTATAATTGTAGTAGATGCAACAAGTGATGTATCAATAGGAACAGAACTTGCATTTGAGTTGACAGATGAAAAAAAGCTTCCAAAAATAATATTTATTAATAAAATTGATAGTGAAAAAGCAGATTTTGAAAAAATTATACATGAATTAAAAGAAAAATTTGGTAAAAGAATAGCTCCATTTCATATTCCGTGGGGGAAAGGAAATTCTTTTAAAGGACATATAAATGTTGTAGACCTTTATGCAAGAGAATATAATGGTAAAGAATGTAAAGATGCTAGTATGCCTGATGGAGTTTATTACACTGAAATACGTGATATGTTGCTAGAAGCAGTTGCTGAAACAAGTGAAGAATTAATGGACAAATATTTTGCAGGAGAAGATTTTACTACTGAAGAAATGCATGCAGGTTTAAGAAAAGGTGTATTAGATGGTACATTAGTTCCTGTAATTTGTGGTTCAAGCTATAAGAATATAGGGTTACATACAACTTTTGATATGATAAGAGAGTATATGCCATCACCTAAAGATAATGTAAACGTTAATAGTAAGTGTAAAGACTTTGTAGCTCAAATATTTAAAACAGTAATAGATCCGTTCTTGGGAGTATTGTCATATGCAAAAGTTATTTCAGGTGAAATAAAACAAGATACTACAGTATATAATATTAATAAAAATGAAAGTGAAAGAATTGGAAAAATTTATACTTGGGTTCATGAAGATTTAGTAGAATTAGAAAAAGCAGTTGTTGGAGATATAGTTGTATTTTCAAAATTACTATATACTAAAAACTCAGACACATTGAGTACAAATCCTAATATAAACGCAGTTAAGGAAATAGAATTTCCTAAAGAACAAATGTTAATGGCTATTGTTCCAGAAAACAAAGCAGATGAAGATAAAATTTCTAATGCATTACATAAATTAAAAGATGAAGATTCATCATTTTATTGGCGTAGAGATATGGAAACTAACCAAACAGTTTTAGGTGTTCAAGGTGAAATTCATGCAAATAGAATAATAGAAAAATTGAGTAAAAGATACGGTGTTAGAGTTATTGTTAAAGATCTTAAAGTGCCATATAGAGAAACTATTAAAGGTAGCTCAGATGTTCAAGGTAAGTATAAAAAACAATCAGGTGGGCATGGTCAATATGGAGATGTTAAGATACGATTTAGTCATAGTGAAAAAGATTTTGAATTTGAAGAAGAAATAGTAGGAGGAGTTGTTCCAAAATCATATATACCTGCTGTTGAAAAAGGATTGATAGAATCTATGAATGAAGGAGTGCTAGCAGGATATAAAGTTACGGGAGTAAAAGCTGTACTATATGATGGTTCATATCATGAAGTAGATTCATCAGAAATGGCTTTTAAAGTTGCAGCATCAATGGCCTTTAAAAAAGGAATGTTGGAAGCAAAACCAGTATTATTAGAACCTATTATGGAATTGAAGATAACTATACCTGAAAATTATGTTGGAGATATAATGGGAGATATAAGTAAGAAACGTGGAAAAGTTTTAGGTATGGAAAATGTTGGCAAAAAACAAATTTTAAAAGCTACTGCACCTATGGCTGAAACATTTAAATATATAAATGATTTAAAATCAATGACACAAGGAAGAGGAAAATTTGAAATGGTATTCTCAAATTATGAAGAAGTGCCTATTGAAATAGCGGAAAAAATAATAGGAAGTAAAAAGGAAGAAAAATGAGAGTAACAGTAGTAGAACCACTAAATGTTGAAAAAAGTGATATAGAAAAATATAGGAAAAAATTTTTAGATTTTGAATATTATGATAATATAGCAAAAACAAATGATGAACTATATGAAAGAGTAAAAGACAGTGAAATATTAGTTATAGCTAACACAAAATTTTCTAGTGAAGTTTTAAGTAAATTAAATAAAACTAAATATATATCAATTGCTTTTACTGGGTTTGATCATATAGATGTTAAATTGGCTAAAAATAAGGGTATAATAGTATCAAATTCAAGAGGTTACTCTGATGTATGTGTTGCAGAATTAGTTATAGGACAAGTTTTAAATGTATATAGGAAATTAAATGAAAAAGGTGTATATAAGGGTAATGAAATTTATGGTAAAACTGTAGGTATTCTTGGTCATGGTAAAATAGGAAAAAGAGTACATAAGCTTTTTATATCTCTTGGAGCAAAAGTAATATATTACGATCCAAATGATAAAAAAAGTCACAATTTAGAAGAAGTTTTAAAAAATTCTGATATAGTGACTCTACATATGCCAGCAAATGATAAAACAAAAAATTTCATTAATTATGAAAAATTATCTATGATGAAAAAAGATGCTATATTGATAAATATGGCAAGAGAATCTGTACTTAATACTAGAGATTTGAAAAAAATATTAGATGAAAGTAGATTGAAAGCTGTTATTCTTGACGTGATAGATGATAAAAGCTTAGTCGAAAATTATAGCAACGTATATATAACAGAGCATATCGCATATTTAACATGTGAATCTATGAAAAGAAGATTAGATATATGTATGAATAATGTTATAGAGTATATTAATGGAAATATTGTTAATGAAGTTAACTAAAATATATTGATTTTTTATATTTTATGGGGTATTATATTATTACAATTACTTGGCTAAAGGCAGTATAGCCTTGGCTGTCGAAATCCTATGTTGCATAGGATTTCCTTTTTGTTTACAAGGGGATTAATATGTGCAAATGTTGTGATAAACCATTTTTAAATTATAAAAAACAATTATTTAGATTAAAAGAAAAATATGGCATTATTTTAATTAATGAAGAAGAAATTAAATTGTTAAGTACAATGTCATATTATGAACTTATGAATACTTATAAAGAAATTATTCATGAGTTTAAAAAACAAAATGCACTTTTAGTGCATTTTTTAATCTTCTAAGTTATAAATATCAACTATGGCATTTTTGTATAATATTGCTTTTGCACCGAATATAGCTTGTACACCACCTTGTACATCTAATACTCCAGTTGCACCTATTTTTTTAAGTTTATTTTTATCTACTTTAGAAATGTCTTTTATTGAAACTCTAAGTCTTGTTATGCAAGCATCTATATCATCAATATTTTCTATTCCACCTAAGGCAGCAACAACTTCTTTTGCTTCTTCATTTATACTCGATTTTGTAGTTACTTTAATTTCTTTATCATCTTCGTCATCGTTTCTACCAGGAGTAGGTATATTAAATTTAGTAATTAAAACTCTAAATACTGTATAATATAGTACAGCCCAAATAGCACCAAATGGAATTTCACGTAACCAATTTGTTTTTGCATTACCTTGTAATATTCCAAATAATGTAAAGTCTATTATTCCACCTGAGAAAGTATTACCTATTGATATACGTAATATATCAGCTATAAAGAATGACACACCATCAAGGAAAGCGTGGATTACATATAGCCATGGAGCAACAAATAGAAACATAAATTCTATAGGTTCTGTTATACCAGTTATAAAGCTTGTTAGTGCAACTCCTATAAATAGCCCTTTATATTTTTCACGTTTTTTCTTGTCTATGCAATGATACATGGCAAGACATGCAGCGGGAAGTCCAAACATCATAGTAGAAAATCTACCTGCAAAAAATCTTGTTTCATGAGTGTATAATCCAACGTGGCTAGGGTCAGCTAATTGTGCAAAGAATATCTTTTGAGCACCTACAACCATTTGACCTGCAACCATTTCTTGACCACCTAATTCAGTATACCAAAACATAGGATAAATCATATGGTGAAGTCCAACGGCTCCACATAGACGCATTAAAAATCCGTATAGAAAAGTTCCAAATGGACCTGCTTTTGCAATATATTGTCCTGTATTTACAAGCAACACTTGAAATGGTGGCCAAATAATATAGAACAACACACCTATGAATATAGATGCTAGAGATGTTACTATAGGTACAAATCTAGAACCACCAAAGAATCCTAATGTTTGAGGTAATTGTATATTTTGGTATCTATTATGTAGGAATACCGCCACACTACCTACAACTATAGCTCCTATAACACCAGTATCTATTGGATTTCCTTTAGGATTAAATATTGTCAATAATGATGAAATAGTTGCGTTCATTACTAAAAATCCAGCAACACCAGCAAGAGCAGCTGTTCCTTTATCTTTGTTTGCCAAACCAACACATAAACCAACACATAATAATAGTGATAGATTTCCAAATATTACGCTTCCAGCTCCACTCATTACTTGAAATATTGCTTGAAGTACTGAATTATTTAAAATTGGATATGCCATTACAGTAGTTGGATTAGATAATGCTCCACCTATTCCTAATAAAAGACCTGCTGCAGGCAATATAGCTATTGGTAACATGAATGCTTTACCAATTTTTTGTAATCTTTTAAACATATAGTTCTCCTTTTAAATGTTTTTATATATTATATCACAAAAACAAAATTAAGCTAAATTTGAAAAAAAATAAAATATATTGTATAATTTTAAATGCCTTGGTACTTTGGTTAATCGCAAGGCTTGTCTTGAGGAAAGTCCGAACTTCATAGGGCAGGAAGGCAGTTAACGGCTGCTAGAAGTGATTCTAAGGAAAGTGCCACAGAAAATAGACCGCAAGTAATTGTAAGGGTGAAACGGTGAGGTAAGAGCTCACCATTAGTTTAGGAGACTAAATTAGATAGGTAAACCCCTTCCGAAGCAAGAAAAATTAAAGATATATCGGTTGCCCGCTGAGTCTTTGGGGTATTCGCTTGAATCTATATGCAAATATAGATCTAGAAAAATGATTAACAAATACAGAATTCGGCTTATAAAGTGCCAAGGAGTTTTTATGGTAGATAGCATATATATACATATTCCGTTTTGCAACAAAAAATGTTCATATTGTGATTTCTATATTCTAACTAATATGAAAAATCAGTATGAAAAATATACACAATATTTAATAAAAGAAATATCTTTGTATAATAAAAATAATATATATGATACCATATATTTTGGAGGAGGTACTCCTTCAGTATTAAGTGTGGATCAAATTGAAAGAATACTTAATTGTCTTAAATTTAATGATAAAAGTGAAATAACATTAGAAGTTAATCCAACAAATGTGGATGAGGAAAAACTTCGTAAATTAAAAAAAACAGGTATTAATCGTTTAAGTATAGGTATGCAAAGTTTTAATGATAGAATACTAAGTTTGATGAATAGAGAACATAATTCTAAGGATAATATAGAAATTTTTAAATTGGCAAGAAAAGTTGGATTTACAAATATTTCAATTGATTTAATATTTGCTATACCATCACAAAACTTACAAGATCTAGATAGAGATTTAGAGATGATAAAAATTTTATCACCAGATCATATTTCAATTTATTCATTAATTTGGGAAGAAAAATCAAGATTTTCTAAACTTTTACGAGAACAAAAAATAGAAAAATTAGATGAAGATATGGAAGCAAATATGTATGAGCATGTAATAAATACATTAAAAAGTTTTGGCTATGAGCATTATGAAATCTCTAGTTTTTGTAAAGATAGAAAATATGGAAGACATAATATGAAATATTGGGATAATAAAGAGTTTATAGGTGTTGGGATTAGTGCATCTAGCTTTTTAGAAAATAAAAGATATGAAAAAACAAGAAAACTTGTTGAATACTATAGACAGATAGATAACAATGTTATTCCTATAAACGTTAACACAATTGAAAATGTTGAAAAAAAGGATTTAAAAGAATTAGAATATATTTTAGGATTAAGAAAATTAAGTGTTGGTGCAAAGTATTTTATACAAGACAAAGATAAAATAGATACTTTAATTAAAAGAGGATTGTTATTAAAAAAAGAAGATAGAATTTTTTTAACACAAAAAGGTATAATGTTAGCTGATAGTGTTATACTAGAATTAATTTAAAGGATGGTAATAATGAATATTGAAAGAAAAGCAGGAATATTAATGCATCCTATTTCATTACCAAGTGAATATGGTATAGGAACATTAGGAGTAAAATGTAGAGAATTTATTGATTTTTTAAGTGAAGCTAATCAAAAATTATGGCAAATTTTTCCACTAGGACCTACAGGGTTTGGAGATTCACCATATCAATGTTTTTCTGCATTTGCAGGAAATCCTTATCTAATAGATTTAGAAAATTTAGTATCATTAGGTTTATTAACTTATGAAGATATTTTACCTATGAAAACTAATGATGCAGTTATAGATTATGGAAAGTTATATAGCATAAAAATTCCTATATTAATTAAGGCATATGATAATATGAATTTATTAGAGAAAGAATTTGGTGAATTTAAAAAAGCAAATGACGAAGAATGGCTTGAAAATTATGCAATGTTTATGGCACTTAAGACATATTTTAATGGTGCATCGTGGGACACATGGGAAGAAGATATTAAATTAAGAAAAGAAAGAGCATTAAATAAATATTCTAAAAAATTAGAAAAAGAAATTGATATACAAAAATTTATACAGTTTTTATTCTTTAAACAATGGGCTGAAATAAAAAAATATGCAAATGACAAAGGAATAGAAGTAATAGGAGATATACCTATTTTTGTTTCATTTGATTCAGCTGATGCATGGTCAAATCCTGAGATATTCTTGTTTGACAAAGATAGAAAACCAGTTGGTGTAGCAGGAGTTCCACCTGATTATTTTAGTGCTACAGGTCAATTGTGGGGAAATCCTTTATACAATTGGAAACAATTAAAAAAACAAGACTATAATTGGTGGAAGAAAAGAATAGCTGCAAATTTAGCTATCTGTGATATTATACGTATAGATCATTTTAGAGGATTTAGAGCATATTGGCAAGTTCCTTATGGAGAAACTACTGCAATAAATGGAAAATGGATGAAAGGACCTGGTATTGATTTATTTAATTCTATAGAAAAAGAATTTCCTAATTTGAAGATAATAGCAGAAGATTTAGGTAATCTTGAAAAAGAAGATATTGAATTAGTAAATGCTACAGGTTATCCAGGTATGAAAATTTTACAATTTGCTTTTGATAATGATCCTAAAAATATATACTTACCACATAATTACGAAAATTCAAATTGTGTAGTATATACTGGAACTCATGATAATGATACAACTCAAGGTTACATAAATAGTTTAAGTGAAGGTGAAAAAGGGTTAATAAGAGATTACTTAGATACATCAGATAATGAAGGGTTGTGTTGGCATTTGATAAGACTTGCACATAGAAGTGTTGCCAAATACAGTATAATATCTATACAAGATTATTTATGTTATGGTAGTGATACTAGAATAAATGTTCCAGGTGTAGGAGTAGGTAACTGGAAATTTAAACTTCGTGAAGGTGTATTGACACATGAATTAGCAAATGCAATTGCACATATTACAAAAATATATGGTAGATAATATGGAACAATTAGGTATATATAATTTTAATGAAAAAAAGCCACTAGCGTTTATGGCAAGACCAACTAAACTAGAAGAATTTGTTGGTCAAAAAAATGCAATTAAAATTATATCAAAAATGATAGAAAAAAAAGAATTAGTAAATATTTTGATATATGGGCCTTCAGGTAGTGGTAAAACAACATTATCTAAAATAATTGCAAAAGAGATGGATTATAATTTTGAATATTTAAATGCAATAAATGTAGGTGTATCAAAAGTTAAAGAAGTTAGTGATAGAGCAAAACAAAATTTTTCTATGACAGGTAAAAAAACTATATTACTTTTTGATGAAATCCATAGATTTAATAAGGCTCAACAAGATTCTTTACTACAAGATATAGAAGATGGAAGTATAATATTAATAGGGTCTACTACAGAAAATCCATTTTATTCACTAAATCGTGCTATTATTTCAAGATGTGTTGTTATACATTTTAATAAATTAAGTGATAATGAAATAATAGAAATAATAAGAAAAAATGCAAAAAAATATTATATTGAAATAGATGAAAGTGTAGAAAAATATATATTATCTATTTGTGATGGTGATGCAAGGACAGCCCTTAATGTACTAGAATTAATAGATAAAACTGATTTAGAAACAGTTAAGTTAGGAATAAATGTTAGACAAAGGTATGACACAGAAGATAAGTATAACAGAATATCAGCCCTTATAAAAAGCATAAGAGGTAGTGATGAAAATGCTAGCGTTTATTGGCTTTCTAGTATGTTAGATGCAGGTGAAGATATTTTATATATTGCAAGAAGGCTTGTAATATCAGCTAGTGAAGATATAGGATTGGCTAATGTGAATGCATTAAATGTAGCAGTTTCAGCTATGATGGCAGTTGAAAAAATTGGTATGCCTGAAGCAAGAATTATTTTATCTGAATGTGTAATTTATTTAGCATTATCACCTAAGAGTAATAGTGCATACAATGCAGTTAATAGTGCTATGGAAGATATTAGATTAAATGGTGTACAAAATGTACCTATACATTTAACAAAACTTGGAGCAAATAAATATGTATATCCACATAATTATCCTAATCACTATATTAAACAAAAATATATGGAAAAAGAAGAAAAATATTATGAATTTTCTGATAATAAGTTTGAAAAAAATATGAAAGAAGTATGGAAAAAGATAAAGAACAAATGATAGAAAAAATGAGTATAGCTCCTATGGTTGATAGGACAACATATAATTTTAGACAATTTATAAGAATGCTAAATAAAAAATCTACACTTTATACAGAAATGATAACAGCACAAGCTATTATTAACGGAGATAGTGATAGACTACTTAGGGTATGCGAAAATGAGCATAAAATAGTATTACAACTTGCAGCATCAAGTTTAGAATATGCAAAAGCTGCAAGCAAAATTATTAAAAATTATCCATATGATGAAATTAATATAAATGCAGGATGTCCTTCAAATAGAGTGTCGGATAATAAAATGGGAGCATATCTTATGAGTGACGTAGATACTTTATGTGATATTGTAAAAGGTGTACAAGATATTTGTAAAAAACCTGTAACAGTAAAGCATAGAATAGGTATAGATGGTACTGGAATTTTACCTAATGATAAAAAAATAGTTACATATGAAGAATTACTTGAATTTGTTGATAGATTGCATGAAATAGGAGTTAGTAAAAATATAATACATGCAAGAATAGCTATTTTAAAAGGATTAAGTCCTAGCGAAAATAGAAGTATACCTCCTATTGATTATGAAATGGTATATAGGTTAAAAAAAGATAGACCTAAATATAATATAGAAATAAACGGAGGTATAAAAACTTTAGATGATGTTAAAAAACATTTATCTATTGTTGATTCTGTAATGATAGGAAGAAGAGCTTATGATGATCCTATGCTATTTAATGAAGGATATGAAAGAGAGCAAATTTTAGAGAAAATGATACTTTATCTTGAAAATGAAAAAGGTAGAATTTATCATTTTACTATGCATACATTAGGACTATTTTATGGGACTAAATATAGTAAAATATGGAAAAATATAGCATCTAACTCAAAAGTTGAAATAAATGATATAAAAGAATTTTTAAATAAATTAAAGTTACAAAAATAAAAAAAATCTAGTAATGTAAATATCGTTACTAGAATTTTTTTTAATAATTTACTATAAAAAAGAAGAGAATAAAAAGTTTAAAAATAATTTGAAAAAAATAAAAAAAGAGTACACTATTTATGAGGAGGAAAAATGTTAGATGACAAAAAATTTTTAGAACACACGGAATTATTTGAAAAATATATACTTACAAATATGGAAAAAAGTATAGAGAACTTAAATAGATACTTATTTAGTAATAATGATACCCCTAAAATTTATATTACTTTGCTAGATAAGGACAGTGATAAATATTCATATTTTTTATTCCCTATAGTAGAACATGAAGATGATAATGTGTATGTTAATAAAGAATATAACAAGTTAATTGAAATAGAAAATACAGAATATATGGGATACTATTTATTAGGAGAAGAAAAGTTTAGATTTATTTTTACTTTGCAAAAAGATGAAAGATTCAATGAAGTAATTGATAAATTATATAATTCATTTCTAGTATCTAACGTTACTTTTAATAGCATAGATAAAAGGTATACAAACAGAATGTATAAAATAAAAATAAAAAGTATGATAGATGATATAGAAAATATAACTGATGCAAAAATTGTGTACAATTTAGATGATAGCTATTTATTTAATGTGAATGTTTACTGGAATGTTAATTATGAAAAATTAATATCTAAAAAAAATCTTACTTTCATGTCCTATATTTCATATATGTATACATTAGAAAAAACAAAGGAAAATTTCTATTTAATAGATTCTACTAGTGATGTAGTAGAAGATGTGATAAATTATGACACATATGTTGAAATTTATTCGAGTTTACCAAATATATACTTATTTAACGTATTTTGCATATATCCTTTTGATAAAAGATTTATATCAAATTATGTAGATAACGTTTTTGAAAACATTAAAATTAGAAGTTTAGATAGTATAAAAAATATATTTTCAAGTAAATATGGTATAAAAGTATCAAATCCACTCTATTCTAGTGAAGATCTATCTCATCTTTTAGTTCCAAATTATGACGATAAAGTAATAAAATTTAAAACAAGTTATATATATTTTAAATTAGAAAAATTTTCTTCATACGAAGATGTTTTTCATGTAGTTAATTTTTTAAATTTAAATTTAGAATCCTATGAGGTAAGAGTGTATGAATAATAAATTTTATCCATATATATGGTATATAGAATACAAAAAGATAAAAGATATAAGTTATAGAGATTATATACCATATTTTGAGTTAAGTTTAGATGGATTTAATGCGGGTAAAAATGCTTATGTTAATTTGGATATGTTAAATATATTTTTTAAAAATGGAATAGATGAAAATCTTTGTACTTTTTATATAAAATTACTAGCTAAAGTTAGGTATATGAGTATTTATTCTAAAATGTATTTATATAAAAATAATTTAGACTATAGATTGTTAAAATGGGAATATAAAAGTTTGTATATAAAAGATAGTGTGTATATATTTTTTTCTTGCATAAAAGAATTTTTTAAAAGTCATATAATATATCGCAAGGATAATACTTTCTATATCATATTAGATTATGAAAAAACGTTTGAGAATGAAAGTAATATTAAAATTATTATAGATAAATTTTTGCCATTGGGATTAAGGGCAGTATATTTATTTGATCATTTTCTTTTCTTAGATATAGAAGAATTATCAAAATTAGAAAGGTGGGTTGCAATTTGAAATATTCAATTAAGCTAGATGATGTAACGTTAACTAATGATTTGATTAAATCAGTTGAAATAAATGTGTCACAACAAATTAAAGATAGTTATGCACTAGACAAAAATAGGGTTGAAGTTAATATAGAAGGAGAGTTATTTACAAAAGATAATGACAAAATAAAAAATAACAAATTAGTTAAAAATTTATTAAAAATAAAGGACAAATATTTTGATGTTAACATAAATATAGATGATACAGAGTACAAATTTCCTAAACTATATATATATAAATTAATACAAAAATTTAATGGAGAAGTAGGTAAGTTTAATATAGTTTTAATGCAAAAATTTTTAGGTGACGAAAAAGAATTAGAGGTAGACATACATGAAAATTAAAATAGATAATAAGGAATTAAAAAATTACACAATAAAAAAGTTTAATTTGAATTCTAGCTTTAATAGACATACTTGTGTTAGTTTGGAATTAGAATTACTAGATATCAATCAAATAAATGGTAAAAATATAGAATTAATAGACAACAGTAATTTTTTTTATGGCAGAATTTATGAAAAATTGTTATCCAGATATGCAAGAGAAGGAAGAAAAGCAGTTATTAAAGCATACTCTTTTAGCAAACTTATGGATATAACTAAAAATTTTAGAATTTTTCAAGATGAAAATATTACTTATTATGATATAGCAACAGAAATAATGAAACAGTATAAATTTAAATATATTATATCAGATTCTTTAAAAATAAAAACACAAAGACTATATATTCAATATGAAGAAACGGATTTTTCTTTTTTGATAAGAATTTTATATAACATAAAAGAGTATATATATTCTACATATAACGGAGTTATTGTTATAGGGGTGCAAAATATAGCAAAAAGTAATATAGAAAATGTAGATATAGAGGGAGAAAAAAACGGAAATAGTTATTACAGGGTAAAAAATAAAATATATGTGGTGGGGGATAACTATAATAATAAGAATATTTGCAAGGTAGATGTTAATTTGGATAAAAATATATACCTTACTGAAGTTGAATTAATAGATAAGAAAAAATACAAATTTATACCATTTAATACAATAAAAGGGACATTTGTAGAAGCAAGTGTAGTTGAGGTAATTGAAAATAGAGAAGTAGCTAGTATGAAAGTAGATTTTTCAAGGAGTTTAGAGGACAAAAGTAAAAATAAAAAAATTTTAAGTTTTTCAACACCATATTCTAAGACTAATACAGGATTTTTTCCTAGTCCCGAAGTGGGAGA
Organism: uncultured Sneathia sp.; assembly: GCA_902494065.1. GTDB lineage: Bacteria > Fusobacteriota > Fusobacteriia > Fusobacteriales > Leptotrichiaceae > Sneathia. The sequence goes on from CABURZ010000017.1 coordinate 14,651, forward strand.
TATAGTGGATGTGTATTTTCCAAGTAATAATGAAAATGATGCAAAAGTGGCATTTTGTATAAATAATAAAGGGAGTAATAAGTTTTGCAATGATAGTTATAGATGTTTTAATACTAAGGATGCAAATCTAGAATTGGATAAAGGGGATTTAAATTTAAACTTATCAAAATGTAATTTAATAGTAAATAAATCATTTAATTGTGCTAGCAAGGATTACATAGCACTAGAATCTGTAAATGAATCAAGTATATACGCAAAAAAAATAGATCTAGTTTCTAAAAGTGAAGATATAAATATAAAAAGTAGCAATAATATAAATTTAAAAGCAAATAAAATATTTAACAATTGAGGACAATATGAAATTGAAGTTTTTTGAAAATGAATTAATACCTGAAGAAATACATGAGTTTTACGATGATTTAGCATTAAAATATTTAAAATCAGATTATACATATGGAAGAGAAGAAAAAGGACCTATTGTAAAAGAAAAGATAGGAAGATACCATTTAAATAAATTAGAAATTTATTCTTTAGAGCCAAATATTGAATTAGGATATTTGCTTTATTGCGAAGAAGGATACCAAGAACAGGATAGGTTAGTTATTTATTATGATAAATATGTTTTAGCTAAGGAATTAAAAGATATTTTTGAGAAATATAGTGGAAGTATATTTGAAATAATTAATATACCTTATATAGAAAATAATATGAATATTGCAGATGTGAAGGATAAAAAAAATCATATTAAGGTAAGTCCTGGAGGAATAATAATAGCAAGTCATATATTTGGTATAAGAAAAGTTAGACAATTTTTTGGTAAAAGTGCTAATTATTGTAAAAATAAAATTCCTATAAGCTCATATATAGATGACAAAAATTATGATGTTAGTTTTTTGACTGGATTAATAAAAGAAAAAAAAGTAATACCAGATATAAAAAAAGATGATGATATAAAAATAGATATAGGAGATGAATTTTTAGGTCAAAAAAGTGATAGTTTAAAAAAACAAATAGATAAATTATTGCCATTATTAGAAAAATTATATAAAGATAAAAAAGCTTTAGAAAATTTGAAAAAAAGTGAAAATAAATCTAATCAATCCATATTAGATGAAATAAAAAAATTAATTAAACCTAATAATGGAGGTAAAAATAATAGAATAGTAGATGATGATGAGAAAGTAAGAAAAATTCTAAAAGAAAAATTTGATAAAAATTATGGAGATAAAAAATACGGCAAATATTTTGAAGATACAACTAATTCAAAAGTAGATAAAAAAGAAAAAAAAGCTTTTAATGAAGTTTTAAGGGGAGCAGATAAAGATTCTAAAGTTGTAAATCAAGAAGGATTTGATAAATACAGAAGTTTTATACCTAAAAATTTGAAGACTTTTGATTTTATATACGATCTTTGTATGAAATCTGTTGATCCTTTGCAAACACTTGAGGATGCTTTGTGTTTTTTATCTTGTAAATATGAAAATGAGAATAAATTGTCTCATGCAAAGACAATTGCAAAAAATATATTTAAATCCAAAGTAGCAGATTTTGTGGAAAGGAAAATAGAAAAATTTGCTAAAGTAGAATTTCCAAAGGATAACGTTAAATATTTATTAAGTTTAGGTATGGCTGATGTAGATGAGATAAGGTTTGATTGCAAAATTATGCCATTAAGAGATTATCCTAAGACTAAATATTACAGATTTCTAAAATTATTTAAAGATGAAAATTTAGTTTCTAAAAGTTATAGTCTTAATAAGTATGGGGAAAGAAATTTTAAAAGGGCAAGACGATTTTTAGATAACTTACTAATTAGTATGGTTAAAAGTATGAATAGAGTCGAAAGCAAATTTTTAGATGATTTTTCTAATGATAGGCAAAATATTTTAAGAAACTACATACTTTATTTAGATGAGATAAATGGAGGATTAACTTATGAGGACTATAGTTTTTTTAATTCATTTAAACCATTTAATATAACAAATATGTTTATAGCTTTAATAAAATGTAATAAAACATACAAAGAAAAATCATTGAGTAAAATCTCTGAACTTATGCAAAATAAAGTATATCATGAATATACAAAAAATAGTGAAGATGAAAAAATAAGAAAATGTTTTCCAACGCAAAAAGCATTAGAATATAATATGCGTATAAGATCAAGCTATGATATATATAATTTTTATAAATGTATATATAAAAATGATGAAAAAATTCTAAATAATAAATTGGTGTGTGCAGGAGCTAGTATAAAATGTTCTATGTCTAGTGCAAATTCTAAAATAATCAAAAACAAATCTAAAAAATATATAGATGGTAAGCCATGTCTTACTATTGAAGATAAGAATATATTACCTTTTAAAATGTGTAAAATAAATAAAATATGTACTCCAAAACTTCTTATGTGGGATAAAAAAACGGATGTACAAATAGATGGGAAATTTGCCCTTATGAGCAACGCAAAATGTATGTGTAGTTTAGGAGGAATTATTAGCGTAGAAAATGCTAATCAAGATAGCAGTAATTTTAATATCCAAGATAGTTTAGATACAAAATTAATGTATAGTTTAGATGATTATGAAACTATAGATAAAGTATATATGTTTATAGAAAAAACATATTTTTCAAGATTTTCAAAATATATGTATAGGTTTATTCCAAATATTTTAAATATAGATCGTGTTTGTGATAATTTTTTTAGAAAAAAACTATATCCCAAATATGATGAAAAAAATCTAGTTTCAAATACATGTATACCTGCAGTGGATAATGATATAGAAGCTATAGTAAATGTTAAACCACTATCAAAAATTTTAATGGGATATTTTTTTGGAAAAATAAATAATAAAAATTTTTCTGATAAATGGATAAATATAGGAAAAAATTTATCTTGTGAAATTAAATTTGAAAGATTCATAAAAAAAGCTAAAAAATACTTACCTATTGAATTTAAGCCGTATAAAAAAAGTTTTAATAGTAATGTTGAGCCTATTTGGATGGCAAAAGCTATTGATGAATATTCAAAAGCTTATTGTGGTCATGATTTAAATGAGCGAGTTATACTATATCACAGATTAGGTGGTGGAATAAATGCAGATATTAGAACTCCGTGGTGTGCATCATTTGTAAACTTTGTAATAAATAATGGATTTAAATCTCCATCATCACAAAGTTTTTACTCAAAAGAAGGTAAAAAATTTTTTAAAAAAATAAAAAAAGCAAAGTATGGAGCAATTTTAGTTTTGAAGTATAACTCAAATAGGGGGCATTGCACTTTTATAACTGGTGAAGATGACAGAGGATATTATTGTTTAGGAGGTAATCAATCTAATAGAGTAAAAAAAGCATACTTTTTGAAAAACGATAAAATACAAGGGATATATTGGCCCGTGTGAGAGGAGAAAAAATGAAAAAAATAATATTTTTGATGATAGTTACATCTGTTTGTATGGCAGAGGAAATAAAATATGAAACTTTAGATAATAGTAAAAAAAATGGAATTGAATTAACTGATAAATTGCGAGATTTACAAATACATTCATTAAATTATGAAATTTCTAATTTTGATGAAATGAGTAATCAAACTTTGGGAGAATCATTTATAGAAAGTCTTGAAGATGAAAATGGGAAATTTAGAATAGGTAATGCCACATATTTTCTAGGAAATAAGAATAAGTATAATATACATTCAAATGTATATTTAGATAAAATTTTAAATTATGAAGGGACACAGGTTTCATTTGGTGCAATTCTAGGATATGTTAATGGTAAAATAGAACAAGAAAAATTGAATGGAGTAGATGTAGGATTTTTAGCTAAAAGCTATATACCTGATTATAAAATTAAGGTGAATACAGAACATAAATTTAACTATACAAATGTAAAATATTTCAAAGGGTTTGAGCAAAATTACTTAGGATTAGTTGGAGGAATAGATCTAAGAACTACTGTAGGTAAAAGTTTGTATATAGAACCTCTTGTTCGTGCAAGCTATACATATAATTTTAAATCAAAACTAAAAGATCAAAATACTGATATTATAGAATTGAAGCCTAATTTTAATTTTAGTGTTGGAGGAGGAGTTAGAGTAGGATATAATTTTAATGATAAATATAGACTTTCTTTAGGGTACGTACTAGACAAAAGATTGAAAAACAAAAATTCATATAAAATTTTTAATAACCCAGTAACGATGAATGAAAATAACTATTTTAATCATGATGTAGATTTACAATTTGAATTAAATTTAAAGGAAAAACACAAAATTACCGCTTCAATAGGCAAGATAAGTAAAGGCTTTAAAGGCGGAATGTCATATAAATACGAATGGTAATAAAAAAATGCAAGTTAAATTCTTGCATTTTTTAATTAAAATATGCATAATTACAAATTAAAATGCTTGTATTTTTATTTAAAATATA
>CABURZ010000018.1 GCA_902494065.1 uncultured Sneathia sp.
GGAATTTATAAGTGGGAATATAAGTTTTACAAATTTACTTTTAAATAGTTCAAAATTATTTGATATAAATATTTATGCATTAAAAGAAAAAGGAGAGATTGTTTTAAAATCAAGTCCTAATATGGTAGTTTTAGACGGTTCTAAAGGTATATTTAAAATAACAGATGAAAATATATTTGAAGTAAATAAAAATAGTAAAAATAAAGCAATTTTTTCAAAAGAAGCAGGTATTATACTTGAAGTTAATCCCAAAATATATAGTATAGATGATGTTGAATATGTACAATTAAAATTAAAAGCAGAAGTAAGTAATTTTCAAAATAGAACTACAAAAAAACAAAATGTTATTGAAACAGTTGTAAATGTTGGGAATAAGAAAAATATGTTTATAGGTGGTTCTACAAGCATATTACAGGATAATAATAAATCCAAAACTCCTATTTTATCAGATATTCCTTTAATAGGAAGTTTGTTTACATATAGAAATAAATCAAATGTTCAAAGGGAAATATATATGGAAATAGAAGTTGGTATTTTATGAGCGATTTTAAATTTAGAAAAAAATTTACAGAACAATTAAGCGATTTATTAGAAGGAGATATTAATTTGTTAGAAGCAATAAATATATTATCTAATTCATTTGGGGGTAAGTTTCGTGATAAAATATTTCATTTAAAATATTGCTTAGAAAAAGGGAAAGATTTTGAAGTATCGTTTAGTATTATTTCAAAAGATAAAGAATTTTTAACTTTTATTAAAACGGGAGAAAGAACTGGAAATCTTAAAAGAGTGTTAAAGCTTTTAAAAGAAAAATATAATTTTATTCAAGAGATAAAATCAGAAATTTTAATGATAATTACATATCCAACTATAGTAATAATTGTTGCAATAATAATACTAAATGTTTTACTTTTAGTTGTAGTTCCAAAATTTGTTGAGATTTATAATGATCTAGATAATAATTTGCCTATAATAACAAAAGTTGTTTTAAATTTAAGTGATTTTATGATAAAAAAATGGCAATATTTAATTACTATCTTAATATCAATTGTACTATATACATACTTTTCATTTAAATATTTTAAAAATTTAATTTCTAGAATAATCATAAATATTCCCATATTCAAAGAATATATTGTATTAAGTTTTACGCAAACTATGTATGCAGCATTTGCTTCGAAAATAAGGTTTATAGAAGCATTGCAACTTTGCATAAATATAGATAACATTGTATTTAAAAATGAATTAGTAAAGATTTTGAAAAAAATAGAAAAAGGAAATAGTATAAGTCAATCTTTTAAAAATTCAAAATACTTTGATAATGAATATAAAAGCTATATAACCATAGCAGATAGAACAGGTGAATTAGAAAATACTTTTAAAACATTATCGGTCATACTTAATAATAGATTGAAATACAAAATTAAACTATATTTAAAATTTTTAGAGCCGATATCTATAGTATTAATAGCTATTTTTGTAGGAATAATAGTCCTTGCAATAATGCTACCATTATTTAGCTTAGGCGAGAATATAGGATAACATGTGTAAAAATGATGATGAAAAAAATCTAAAAGAATATGAAAAAATAACAAAATTAGAAGCATTTAACAAACTTAAAGATATTATTAGATACACAACACAATTACCAGAAGATAAATTTTATGATAAATACATTCAAGTTAATATGTTGATAAAGAAAAAAGGTTATGATATAATCAAATTAAAGAATAGTTGGGAGGATAATTCGCCTTATAAAGGTATAAACACAGTATTAAAAAAAGGTAATTTATGCTTTGAAATGCAGTATCATACTGAAAAGAGTTTAAAAGTAAAAGAAATTAATCATAAACTTTATGAGGAGGAAAGATTAGAAACTACAAGTATTAAAAGAAAAAAGAATTAAATGAAATATAATTATTTTGATATAAATGGTAGTATTTATAGAAGAATTGCTAATAAACTACATAGTTTAGCATATATATTCAAAAATAATAAGTGGATAGAAGATGATAACACTTATGTTGCAGCTCATTTTGAAGATAGATATGATTTTGTTATTTTAACTCAAGAAGAAGCTAAATTAAGGTTAGGTGTATATTATGAGTAAGTATGAATTAGCATTAAAAATAGCAACAGATGCACATAAGGGACAAGTTGATAAAGCAGGTGTTGAATATATTAACCACCCATTAAAGGTTGCAAGTTTAGTTTATAATGAAAATGAAAAAATAGTTGCACTATTACATGATACTATTGAAGATACATATATTACGGAACAACATTTAATAGACTATGGATTTTCAAATGAAATTATTGAAGCAGTAAAAGTTTTAACGCATAGTAAAGACGTGCCATATATGGATTATATACAAAAAATAAAGGGTAATAAACTTGCAAGAAAAGTAAAAATAGCAGATTTAACACATAATTCTGATTTGACTAGATTAAAAAATATAACTGAAAAAGATAGAAAAAGATGTGAAAAATATAAGAAAGCATTAATGTATTTAAGTTAAATTTTGAAAAAATAAAAAATAGTGATATAATTTTAATATATAGAGGATAGTGAATGTGCCGCTATCGCCCTTGTGAAAACAGGTTTGGAGAAGTGGGAAAAGGCAGACCCACCTATATAGTGAATTAAAAAATATTTTTTAGTATCCTCGTACCTTATATGAGGGTGCTTTTTTTTGTAGTATGTGATAAAATATATTAGGTGATGAAAATGGAATTTTATGAAGAGTTACAGCCATACAATTTTGGATATTTAAAAGTATCAAAATTGCATGAGATATACTATGAAGAATGTGGTAATAAAGATGGGATACCTATTGTGTATGTACATGGTGGTCCTGGAGGAGGAAGTGGGACTCTAGCTAGAAGATTTTTTAATAAAGATAAGTATAGAGTAATAATTTTTGACCAAAGAGGTGCAGGAAGATCAAAACCCTTTGTTGAGTTAAAAGAAAATACTACTTTTGATTTAGTTGAAGATATGGAAAAACTAAGAAAACACTTAAATATTGATAAATGGATACTATTTGGAGGTAGTTGGGGGACAACTCTGAGCTTAGTTTATGCTATAAATCATGCAGATAGAGTTAGCGGTATGATACTAAGAGGAATATTTTTAGCAAGAAAAGAAGATGTAGATTGGTTATATAGAGGTGGAGCAGGATATTTCTTTCCTAAAGAGTTTGATAAATATATTTCAATTTTAAGTGAAAGTGAAAGAAAAGATATTATAGCAAGTTACATGAAATACTTGTCTAGTTCTGATATGAAAATAGTTTCACGATATGCAAAATATTGGAATGATTGGGAAAGTAGTTGCATAGCACTTTATCCTAAAAAATTAAGTGAAGAAGTAACAGATTATGATATTGCAATTGCCAGATTAGAATGCCATTATTTCTATAACAATAGCTTTATTGAAGAAAACTATATTTTAAATAATGTAGATAAAATAAAAGATATTAAAACAAAAATTTGCCATGGAAGATATGATGTAGATTGTAGACCATGTGGAGCGTATGAATTAAGTAAATTAATGGATAATTGTGAATTGGTTATAGTAGAAGGAGCAGGACATACATCACTAGAACCAGAGATAACTTCAAAATTAATAGAATTTACAGATGGGTGGGAATAAAATGACTATTCGTGAAAAAATTGATGCTTTAGTTTCAATGGCTAAAGAGAGAGAAATTTTAATAAAAGAAAGTAAAACTGTAGAAGAAGTAGAATTATTAAAAAAAATGTTGCAATATACAAGAGACGTTTATGGAAATGACTCAAATAGCACAATAAAAATGTTAAATGAATTAGGAGGAACATCTAAATATATAGGTGAGTATGATTTAGGAATAAAATGCTTAAAAGAAGCACTAGATATTATAGAGAAAAAATTTGGAATAGACAGTATCTCATATGCAACAACTACACTTAATTTAACAGAAGTATATAGATTTAAGGGTGAAATCGAAAAATTAGAAAATTTATATAAGTCAGTAATTAAAATATATGATAGCTATAAAATGGAAAATAGTTATGAATATGCAAGTGTTTGCAATAATTTAGGACTATATTATCAAGATACTAATAATCCAAGTAAAGCATTACCCTTACATTTAACAAGTCTTGAAATTTTAAAAAACATGCCAGACTATCCAGTTGCACTAGCTACTACTTATAATAATTTAGCAATAGCATATAGAATGTTGGGAGAAAATGAAAAATCAGATGAATGTATAAAAACATGTCTTGATATATATGAAAAAGAAGTTGGAAAAGGACATGCAATGTATTCGGCAGCTATTAATAATTTAGCAGTTGCATTTTATAACAAAGGAGAATTAGAAAAATCACTTGAATTATTTAAAAAAGTACTTTTTATATGTGAAGCGTCATTTGGAAGAGGAAGTGTAAACTATTAAAAAGTAAAATCTAATGTTGATATGGTAAAAGAAACTATAGAAATGAGAAAGAAAAAATGAAAGGTTTAGAATTAGTAGAGAAAAATTTTTATGAAAACATCTTACCTATATTACGACAATATGATATAAAAATTTCAGCTGGGCTTGTTGGGTATGGATCTGAGTGCTATGGATTTGATGATGATTATTCAAGAGATCATGATTTTAGCTCTATGCCATGTATATGGCTTACAAAAGAGGATTATGAAAAATATGCTGATGAACTAAGGGAAAAAATATACAATGAGTTTTACGAAAAAACAAAGACTGTTTGGTCTAACGATAGGCGTGGTATATTAAATGTAGATGATTTTATATATACATTTCTTGGAAGTACAACTGGTCCTAAAAAAGATGAAGATTATTTAAATATACCAGAATATTTATTGTCTTCATTTACAAATGGTAAAATTTTTATAGATGAAATAGGTATTATTACAAAAGTACGTGAAAATGTAAAATATTATCCTCGTGATGTAAGGTATAATAGAATTGCAACAAGATGTATGAATGCTTCACGTGAAGGTTTGTACAATTACGAAAGATGTGTGAAAAGGAATGATCTGGTTGCAAGCAATCAAGCGTTATCAAAATTTATAGAAGAAACAATAGAACTATATTATTTAATACATAAAAAATATTGTCCATATTATAAATGGTATCATAAAATGTTAAAAACTTTTGATGAAAAAGCATATGAATTTTATTTGAAATTATTAGATAGAAATTCAACTATTAATGATAAATTTAATATTATAGAAAAGATATGTAGCGATATAATAGATAAATTGGAAAGTGAAGAAATAATAGTAAGAGTTAGTGATTACCTTGGATACTATGGTCCTATTATTCAATCAAGAATAGATAATGACTACATACATGATTTAGGATTTTGGAGTGATAAATAATGGAAGATATTATAGATAAAATAATAGAAATTGAATGGAACTACTTCACAAATTTGAATAATACAGGAGGTAGAGCTAGTTGTCAAGACAATTATGGAGAATTTGTTATAACAAGAAAAAGTCAATGGGAAAATTTAACTTTAGATATACTTAAAAGTTATTACGATGATTTAATGGAATATAAAAAAATACATAGAAATCCTTTATTTGAAAAATATGCATACATGATGGAATTCACACATAAAGATGAATATGAAAAATTAAAACCATTTTTACCATTGAAAAATGAAATAAATGAAAAAATTATAGATATGATAGAAGAAATAGTTATGAAGTGGGAGAGAGAATTTGTAAAAAAATATCCTGTACTTGCAAAAATAACTAGAGGTGTAGATATAAATGACGAAGGTAGCATAGCATCAACTAGAACATATTTACGTGGGGAACATAGTACATATTCTGTAAAAACAAATGAACTTTACTTAAAATATATACAAAGTTTAAGTGAAAATTTAGTTGAAAAAATTTATACAGATATTTTTAAAAAGAAAGGATTTGTGAATTTAGAAGATGCAGAGAATATTATTAGTTCTAGTAACCATAATTAGTACAATGTTATTTGCAAACCCTATGTATGTAAAAAATGAAAATATTATAAATGATAAATATGCAAGTTCTTCATTTAATGAAGATTTAGATAAGTTTATAATAAACTCAAAAAATGCGGGTGGCAAGTATTTAGATTCTAAATTAAAAAGAGCAAGCCTTATAAAAATAGATGATGTTGTACATGTTAAAGCTGATTATGATGTTAGCGTACAGTATATTTATAAAAATGCGAAAATGATAGCTGTAAAAAAAATTAGCTTATTACATCCTATTATTATAGATGACAATAAGTTTATATTACCTAACATAAAAGAATATTTGGAATTTACAAGAATAATACCTGAAAGTGAAGACTATGATTTTATAAAAATTCGTGATATAGATACTACTAGAAAATTGGATGATGAAGTATTATTTAAATTTGGACAAACAGTAGAGCAAGCTTTAAAAGAATTTAATAAAACTATTGAAAATGAAGATATAAAATCAGAGGAAGAGTTAAAATATTTTCCTTATATAGAGTTCGATGATATGGGGTATGCGTATATAAAAGGGACAAAAGAAAAATTAACTTCTGAAATGAATCCTATAATAATATATGATCCTATTGAAAATGTTTCCATAGTCGAATATGTTGATTTTATAGACGGTAGATTTATATCAAGAGTTACAAAAATAAAAAATGGTAAAAATTTAAATTTAGAAGATCTTGCTACTAAAAATGGAAGTGAATATATTAAACATTTAATAAGTGATAAAGTTAAATTAGGAGTTAGATATTTAGATGAGCGTACTATTGCAGAATTAGTTTTTAAAGATGGTAAAATGGTTGATTGTAAAATATTACCTTAAAAATGGGCATTTGCTCATTTTTATTTTATTTTTATTCTGTTTATGGTATAATGAAGCTATAAATTTGAAATTTTAGAAAGGAAAAATATGTTTGCAAAATTAGAAGATGTTGTAAAAAAATATAATGAGTTAAATAAATTATTGATGGATCCAAAAATTATAGAAGATCCTAAAAAATTAATGGAATACAATAAAGCTATAAATGCAATAAGTGATATTGTTGAAAAATATAAAGAGTATAAGGCAAAATCTGGAGAATTAGATAGCTTAAAGCAAGAAATTAAAGAAGAAAAAGATCATGAAATGAAAGAAATCATGCAAGAAGAGATACAAAATTTAGAAGAAAGTATTCCAGAAATTGAATCTGAATTAAAAATATTACTTCTACCCAAAGATCCTAACGATGAAAAAAATGTTATAGTAGAAATAAGAGCTGCAGCTGGAGGAGATGAAGCAGCACTTTTTGCGTCTGATATTTTTAGAATGTTTACAAGATATGCTGAGCGTAAAAGATGGAAAACTGAAGTTTTAGATAAAAATGAGACTGGTGTTGGAGGATTAAAAGAAATAACATTTATGATTAAAGGGCATGGAGCATATTCAAGATTAAAGTTTGAAAGTGGAGTGCACAGGGTACAAAGAGTTCCAGATACAGAATCTTCAGGAAGAATACATACATCAACAATAACAGTTGCAGTATTACCAGAAGTTGAAGATATAACACAAGTAGAGATTAACCCGAGTGATTTAATCATAGATACATATAGATCATCAGGTGCTGGTGGACAACATGTTAATACAACAGATTCAGCAGTTCGTATTACTCATAAACCGACAGGTATAGTTGTAACTTCTCAAGATGGAAGATCACAAATAAAAAACAAAGAAGCAGCGATGAAAGTATTAGCTTCAAAATTATTTGAATTAGAAACAGAAGCACAAAGAAAAGAAATTGAAACTCAAAGAAGATCTCAAGTTGGAATGGGAGATAGATCTGAAAAGATTAGAACATACAATTTTCCACAAGGAAGAGTAACTGATCATAGAATTAAATTAACTATACATAGATTAGAAAGTTTTTTAGATGGAGATTTAGATGAAATGATAGATGCTCTTATTGCATATAATCAAGCTGAATTATTGCAAAACGTTGGAGATGAATAATGCAGACATTAATTGATTTTTTGAAAAAAACACAAGAATTTTTTTCAAAAAAAGGAATTAAAAATGCAAGGGTAGAAGCGGAAAAAATTTTTTCAAAAGCCTTAGATATGGATAGAATTATGTTATATGCAAATTATGACAGGCATTTATCTTTGCAGGAAATAGAAAGTATAAAAAAAGAACTAAAAAATACGGACAAAAATTTGTCAAATACTATAAAAGATTTACTAGAATCATCTATTAAATATTTAAAAAAACACTCTATAGATGAAGCGACCTTGATAGCAGAATTAATATTTTCTAATGTTTTAAACGTAGATAGAATGTTACTTTTTATGCAGTATAATAAGGAAATTAAAGAAGAAAAAAAAGAAAAAATAAGAGAATATTTAAAAAAAATTGCTATTGATAAATTACCATATCAATATTTGATAAATTGTCAAAGTTTTTATGGGAGAGATTTTTACGTAGATAAAAGAGTATTGATACCTAGGTATGATACGGAATGTTTAGTAGAAAATGTTTTAAAAAAAATAGATGATAATGCATTAGTGTTGGATATAGGTACAGGATCAGGAGCAATTGCAATTACACTTTCTCTTGAAAAACCAAAAGTAAAGGTGTTGGGGATAGATATTAGCAAAAAAGCTATTGATATTGCAAATAAGAACAAAAAAATATTAGGTGCAACAAATGTAAAATTTATAGAATCGGATTTATTTTCTAATATAGAATTTAAAAATTTTGATGTTATTGTTTCAAATCCTCCATATATTTCCAATGATGAAATTAAACTAGTGGGGGATAGCACATATATACATGAGCCACATTTAGCGTTATTTGCACAATCAAATGGATTATACTTTTATTATGAAATATCTAAAAAAGCAAGAGAATTTCTAAGTGATGGAGGAATACTTGCGTTTGAAATAGGATATAAACAAAAAGAACAAGTTATAAAAATTTTAAAAGATTTTTCTTATGAAAACATAGAAGTATTTAAGGATCTTAATGGAAATGATAGGGTAGTAATTTGTAGAATGCCTAGAAAGGAAAATAATGGATATTGAAAGTTATGATTTCTATTTACCAAAAGAATTGATAGCACAACATGGAGCAGAACCTAGAGATCATTCAAGATTATTAGCAATAAATAGAAATACTGGTAAAATTGAACATAAACATTTTTATAATATAATAGACTATTTGCATAAAGGTGATGTTTTAGTTATAAATAGAACTAAAGTTATACCGGCTAGACTAATCGGTCACAAAGAAAATGGAGTAGTTATTGAGTGTTTACTTTTAAAAAGATTAAGTTTAAATACGTGGGAGGTATTATTAAAACCTGCAAAAAGATTAAAGGTTGGTGATACATTAACCTTTTTAAAAGACAAACTATCATTAAAATTACTTGAAATAAAAGAAGATGGAAATAGAATAGTTGAATTTATATATAACGGTGTATTTGAAGAAATATTAGATGAATTAGGTGAATTGCCTCTACCACCATATATTACAGAAAAATTGTTGGATAAGGACAGATACCAAACAGTGTATGCTAAAAGTGGAGAGTCTGTAGCAGCCCCAACAGCAGGTTTACATTTTACTAAAGAATTAATAGAGCGTATAAAAGAAAAAGGCGTTATATTTGCTGAAATTTATTTGACAGTTGGATTAGGCACATTTAGACCAGTAAAATGTAAAAATATTGAAGATCACATTATGCATACTGAAAGTTATGAAGTACCAGTTGAAACAGCCAAAATAGTAAATCTTGCAAAAAAAGAAGGTAGACGTGTAATAGCAGTTGGAACAACTTCTATTAGGACACTAGAGTCATCGTTAAATGATAAAAACGAACTGATTGCTCAAAAAAGTGAAACAGGAATATTTATATATGGTGACTACAAATTTAAAATGGTTGATGCAATAATAACTAATTTTCATTTACCTAAATCAACTCTTGTTATGCTAATTTCTTCTTTTTTAGGAAAAGACAAACTATTTCATGCTTATGAGGTGGCAGTTAAAGAAAAATATAGATTTTTTAGTTTAGGAGACGCAATGTTTATAGGAGATAATGTATGAGAATAACATCGGGGAAATTAAAAAATAGAATAATTTTATCAAAAGAAGGAAGAGATACAAGACCTACATTAGAGAGAATAAAAGAATCAATATTTAGTATATTATATGATAAAATTATAGATGCAAAATTTTTGGACCTTTATTCAGGTACGGGTAATATGAGTTTTGAAGCATTGTCTAGAGGAGCAAGTTATGCCATAATGATAGAAAAAGATGTAAGTGCACTAAATGTTATAATAGACAATGTACAAAGATTAGATTTAAGCAATAAATGTAGAGCGTATAAAAACGATGTATTACGTGCAATTGAAATATTAAAAAATAAAAACGAAAAATTTAACATAATTTTTATGGATCCACCTTATAGAGAAAATTTAACAGTAAAAACTTTAATGCATTTATCTAAATATGATATTTTAGAACAAGATGGAATAATAATCTGTGAGCATGGAAGATATGAAAATTTAGAAAATACTATAGGTAATTTTATTAAATATGATGAAAGAGAGTATAATAAAAAAATAGTAACATTTTATGTGAGGGGAAATTAATGGCAAAAAAAGAAAATTTTGAAGAAAAGATAAAAAAATTAAATGAAAATATTAAAGTATTAGAAGACAACAATATTTCTCTTGATGAATCTATAAAAATTTATGAAGAAAGCCAAAAATTAATAAAAGAAGCTACTAAAATATTAGATGAAGCAGATGGAAAGGTTAGAAAGATTGTTGAAACAATAGATTCATATAAATTAGAAGAGTTTGAGGAAAAATGATGAATGAAGCTTTTGAGAAAAGATTAAATGATGTAATAGAAAAATACTCTAATAATACAAAACTTTACGAAGCATTTAAATATTCATTAACTGTTGGAGGTAAAAGGTTAAGACCACTTTTATGTTTAAGTGTTGCAAATAGTATAAGTGAAGATTATACAAAAGTATTAGATTTAGCTGTTGCTATAGAATTTATACATAATTATTCATTAGTTCACGATGACTTGCCAGGTATGGATAATGATAAATATAGAAGATCAAATTTAACAACACATGCAAAATTTGGTGAATATGTTGGGATCTTAACTGGTGATGCACTATTAACAGAAGCTTTTAGTATTATAGCAAAATCAAACTTAAATAATAAAGATAAAATTATAGAATTTTTATGTGATAGCATAGGTATGAGAGGAATGATATATGGTCAGTACTTAGATATGCTATATGAGAATAAAAAAGTTGATGAAAAAACTTTAAAACTTATACATAAAAATAAAACTGGAGCATTAATAAGGGCAAGTATAATATGTCCGCTATTACATTTTAATAAATATGATGAAAAATATGAAGAAATTTCTTGTTTACTAGGATACATTTATCAGTTGCAAGATGACATATTTGATAGCATTGATAAAGAAGATAAGTCGAATTACGTAAATGTTATAGGATTAGAGAAAACAAAAGCATACTTAAATGAATATGTAGATAAAATAAAAAAACTTTTACCTAAAGAAACTAGTTTTGAAAGATTAGTTTTAAAAATTATTGAAAGGAAAAAATAAATGAAATATATTGAGTTTGAACCTTTTAAAAAATTTGGATATATAGCATTGCAAACTACAAAAGATGCTAAAAATATGAAAGAAAAAGAAAATTTGTTGAGTATATTAAAAACTTGCGAATTAAATGATAAATATGTTTGTGGAAAGCAAACACATAGTACTAATATAGCTTGTATATATAAAAATAAAAAGTATACTGAAAATTTATCAGAGATAGATGGATATATTTCAAATGATACTTCATACACACTTGTCACATATTATGCAGATTGTCTTCCAATTTTTTTGCTAGATCCTATAAAAAATGTATTTGGAGTTCTACATGGAGGATGGCGTGGAAGTGCAAATAAAATTTTAGAGAAAGCTATCAAATTAATGGTTGAAAATTATTCTTGTAACATTTCTAATATATTAGTGTGTTTTGGTATAGGTATAAGTTGCAAAAATTATGAAATAAAGGAAGACACTGTACAAAAATTAAAAACTTTACTTGATTTTAATAATATGGTAGTATATAGAGATGGTAAAATCTATTTAGACAATATGCTTATGAATAAACAAATAGCACTAAATAGTGGGATTTTAGAAGAAAATATATTTGAGAATAATTATTGTACATTTGAAGGTAATTTTTATTCTTATAGAAAAAATAAAACAGAAAATAGAATGGCAGCCATAATTTCAAAAAAAAAGGGGGATAAATGTTAGAAGGAGTATTTAATAAATTATTTGGAATGACAGATGAAAAAATAATTAAAAAAATGCGAAAAAAAGTAGCAAAAATCAATGAAATTGAAAAAGATTACATAAATTTAACAAATGAGCAATTAAAAGATAAGACAAATGAATTTAAAAAGAGATTGTCTGAAGGAGAAACTTTAGATGATATTTTAGTTGAAGCATTTGCTACAGTAAGAGAAACTGCAAAAAGAGTTTTAGGAATGAGAGCTTATGACGTTCAATTAATAGGTGGTATGATTTTGCATGAAGGAAAAATTGCAGAAATGAAAACAGGTGAAGGTAAAACTTTGATGTCATCATTTCCTGTATATTTAAATGCATTGACTGGTAAAGGTGTACATGTTGTAACTGTTAATGATTATCTTGCAAAAAGAGATAGAGATACTATGGGTGCGATATATTCATTTTTAGGATTAACTTCTGGAGTAATAATCGCAAATATGGATAACGATAAAAGAAAATTAGCATATGACTCTGATATAACTTATGGAACAAACAATGAATTTGGATTTGATTATTTAAGAGACAATATGGTTCATGAAGCACAAGAAAAAGTTCAAAGAGAGTTTAATTATGCTATAGTAGATGAAGTAGATTCAATTTTAATTGATGAAGCAAGAACTCCTTTAATTATATCAGGTGCTGCTGAAGAAACTACTGAATGGTATGACACTTTTGCAACTGTTGCAACAAAACTTAAAAGAAGTTATAAAACTGAAAAAATTAAAGACAAAAAAAATACAGTAATACCTGATGAAGATTGGGAAGATTATGAAGTAGATGAAAAGGCAAGAACAGTTACAATTACAGATAAAGGTATAAAAAATGTTGAAAAAATATTGGGTATACCTAACTTATATGCTCCAGATTATGTTGAATTAACACATTTTTTATCACAATCGCTAAAAGCAAAAGAATTATTTAAACGTGATAAAGACTATATTATAAACCAAAAAGGTGAGGTAATAATAGTAGATGAGCATACAGGAAGACTTATGGATGGACGTAGATATTCTGATGGACTACATCAAGCAATAGAAGCAAAAGAACATTTAAAAGTAGCAGGTGAAAATCAAACACTAGCAACTGTAACACTTCAAAATTATTTTAGAATGTATGATAAATTATCAGGTATGACAGGTACAGCTAAGACAGAAGAAGAAGAATTTAGACAAATATATGATTTGAAAGTAGTAGTTGTTCCAACAAATAAACCAGTAATAAGAAAAGATTTACCAGATGTAATATATCAAACAAAAAAAGCAAAATATAAAGCAGTGGTTAACAAAATTGTAGAGTTATTTGAAAAAGGTCAACCAGTTTTAGTTGGTACTGCAACAATAGCACATTCAGAAGAATTGTCAAGACTTTTAACTAAAGCGAAAATACCTCATGAAGTTTTAAATGCAAAATATCATGAAAGAGAAGCTGAAATTGTTTCTCAAGCAGGAAGATTTAAATCAGTAACAATAGCAACAAACATGGCAGGACGTGGAACGGACATAAAATTAGGTGGTGATCCAGATTCATTAGCTGCAAAAGTATTTGAAAGAGGAACACCTGAATACATAGAAGCACTTTCAATGTATGAAAAAGAATGTGAAGAAAATAAGAAAAAAGTTTTAGAAGCAGGTGGATTATTCATACTTGGAACTGAAAGACATGAAAGTAGAAGAATTGACAACCAATTAAGAGGACGTGCAGGACGTCAAGGAGATCCTGGTTGTTCTGAATTTTATTTATCATTAGATGATGAGCTTATGAGACTATTTGGTGGAGATAGAATTAAAAAGATTATGTCTGTTATAAAACTAGGAGAAGATGAAGAAATTAGATCTAAGCAATTATCAAAAGCAGTTGAAAATGCACAAAAACGTGTTGAAAGTAGAAATTTTGCTACAAGAAAGAGTTTGATTGAATTTGATGACGTTAACAATAAACAAAGAGAAATAATTTATTCTCAAAGAGATAAGATCTTAAACAATGAAAATTTAAGAGAATTAATATTAGACATGCTATATGATAATATAGGTGATTTAATCGATGAAGCCCAAGATGATAAAGAATCATTAATAGACAAATTACATAATGTATATAATTATGATCCAACATTTGATTTAAATATTAATAATGAAGAATTATTAAACAAAATATATGATGATCTTGAAAAAGTATATTCATCAAAAATTGAATTATTTGGTGATGAATATTTCAAAAAAATTGAAAAATATATAATGCTTGAAGTGTTAGATAGCAAGTGGAGAGATAATCTAAAAAATCTCGCAGAATTAAGAGAAGGTATAAATTTACAATCTTATGGGCAAAAAAATCCTGTCAATGAATATAAAATAGTAAGTGCTGATGTATATAATGATATGATACAATCAATTAAGCGTGATACTACATCATTTTTACTACGTATTAAACCTCAAGTACAAGAAGAAGCACCTAAGGAAGAAGAAGAGCAAGAATTTGTTTCAAGAAGAGAAAGAAGAAATAGATAAAAAGCACATATGTGCTTTTTTCTATAGAAAGGAAATGTATTGAAAAAAATATTAAATATAGTAATAATATTTTTTATGCTACTATCATGTACAGCTTTACATGGTAATTCTATTGAATATGTTGAAAGAAAAACAAAAGAAATTAAAATAGAAAAAGTAAATTCTGAAAAATGGTTAAATTTTTTATACAATAATCCTTTTGGAAGAGCAACAACTAATCTAATAGTTAAAAGAAAATTTTTAACAGAATATTATGGAAAATATATGAATACAACAAATTCTGCGAAAAAAATATCAAAATTTATTGAAAAATATGATATAAATATGGAAGAATCTGAAAAAAAAGCAGATGAATTTAAGACATTTAATGAATTTTTTTATAGAAAATTAAAAAAAGATGCAAGACCTATAGATAATAATAAGTATAGCGTAGTTTCTCCGGCAGATGGTAAAATACTTGTATTTTCTAAAATTTCTGATATAGATGGATTGTATGTTAAAGGTGTTAAATTTAATTTGAGTGAATTTTTGAAAGATAAAAAGCTTGTAAGTGAATATGAAAATGGGTCTATAGCTATAGTAAGATTAGCACCAACTGATTATCACAGAGTACATTTTCCATATAATGGTAAAATTTCAAAAACTAAGTTAATAAATGGAGTATATTATTCAGTATCGCCAATTTCTCTAAAAAAAATATCAAATGTATTATGGGAAAATAAAAGAGAAATATCTAGATTAGAAACAAATAGTAGTATAGGAGATATTTTAATAATAGAAGTAGGTGCAACTATGGTTGGTGGAATCAAACAAACATATGTACCTAATACTTATGTGCAAAAAGGTCAGGAAAAATCTTATTTTTATTTTGGAGGTTCGACAGTAATTTTAATATTTAAAGAAAATTGTATAAAATTTGATGAAGATTTATTGAAAAATACTCAAAAAAAACTAGAAACTACAGTACGTGTAGGAGAAAAAATAGCAAGTTCAATAATTATGGAATAAATCAAAAAAACATGGTATAATAAAATATACTTTAAGAAAGGTACGTATAAATGAAAATAATAAAATTTAATAAAAAAAATCCAATTAAGCCTTTATTTGGACTAAGATTACCTGATATTGTATATGATCTATACTTAATTTCTATAACAAAAGAAGCATTTGAAAAAACATTAAAGGAATTTATGCATATTGATCCTAAAAGACTTATAAAAATAGTCGAAGCAGTTGAAGGAGATTCAAAATCAGTATTAATTTTAGTTATATATGATACGTTTGTTGAAGGCAAAAGCATGGTTAAAGCTAGAATAGATACAAGAGTTAAGAATTTTAATTTTCCTATATTTAATATGAGTGTTGATGAAACAGTGTTTATGGAAAGAGAAATTGAAATTTTTAAAAGAAGGGAGAAAATATGAAAAAAAAGAGTTTAGTTGCCATAGCTATATGTTTTTTTGCAATGTCATGTAGCAGTACTAAATTTTCAGATGTTGCTGAATCATTCTTTGGTGAAAAATTATTTGGTTTAACTAGTGAACAAAAATACAATTCTAAGCTTGCAAGCTATAAACTAGAGGCTAAAATAATAACAAATAAAGGTGATATAAATGTTTATTTGTACCCAGAGGTAGCTCCAGAAACTGTAGCAAATTTTGTATATCTATCTAAGAAAAATTTTTATGATGATATGAAATTTAGTAATGTTTCATTAAATAATATTATTCAATCAGGTGATAGTAAGGGTGATACAACAGGTACAGCAGGTTACTATATAAAAGATGAAGAAACTAAGTGGTTAACATTTGATAATTATGGAGTTATAGCAATGGCACAACAACAAGGTGCTAAAAATACAGCAAGTTCTCAATTCTTTATAACTTTACGTGAAAAACCTGAATTTAATGGTAAGTATACAGCATTTGGTAATTTAAAATCAAAAGAAGATTTAAGAGTTGCAAAAACAATAAGACAAGGCGACATAATTAAGGATGTAGAAATTACAGGAATAAATGTTAATGAATTTTTAAATAATTTTGAAGAACAAATTAAAATTTGGGATTCAAAATATAGTGGTAAGTAGGAGGCAATTATGAAAAAGAGATTAGTTTTAGCAAGTTTATTAATTTTAAGTGTTACATCATGTATTCCGTTAGCAGTAATTGGTGGTGCAGGTGTTGGTGCAGCAGCAGCAATTGCAACTCCAGTAATAGTTAAAAAAATTAAAGATAAAAAAGATGAAAAACATATTAAAAGAAAAATTAATGAAAAAGGTGAATACCTTGATGAAGTAAATGCAGTTATAAAATAATAATTTTGGGGTTTGAGTGTGTGTACAGTGTATAAAAAAAAGTTAAACATAAAAATGTAGGATTTATGAAAAAATTAATTATGATGAGTTTAATCATTTTATCATGTACATCATGCGTAACAACATTATTAGCAGCTGGTGCAACAGCAGCAGTAGCGGGAGCAGCAGGTGGAGCAACTATGGCAGCAACATCTCATGCTGTAAAAAGAAGTTTAGAAAAGAAGCTAAAAAATATAAAAAATATAACTACAGATAACAGTTAAAATATTACTTGACAAACAGTTTAATATAATGTATGATACATATAGTATTTGTAAAGAAGAAACTTGATTTCTCACCTTTCCATTATTTTAATGAGTCTGGTTATTGTTAATTGATGTATTACAATTTTTTATTGTAATAGTTTTAGTTATTGAGAAACAAGGTTTTTAATCTTGTTTTTTTATTTAGGAGGTGTTCTGTATTAAAGGAACTAACAAGTCTGATGGAATCAGAATTAATGAAGAAATTAGATGTAGGGAAGTAAGAGTTATAGGTGAAGATGGTGAACTGATTGGAGTTATGCCACCGCGTGAAGCATTAGAAATAGCACTTGAAAAAAATTTAGATTTAGTTGAGTTGTCACCTAATGTTGTACCACCAGTTTGTAAAATCATGAATTATGGTAAATTCAGATATGAAAAAACAAAAAAAGATAAAGAAAATAAAAAGAAACAAAAAAATATTGTCATAAAAGAATTGAGAATAAAACCTCATATTGATGAGCATGACAAGCAAACTAAGGTATCACAAATAACAAAATTTCTTGAAAAAGAATATAAGGTGAAGGTAAGTTTAAAATTATCAGGAAGAGAAAAATTACATATTGATTCATCTATAAAAGTTTTAGATCAATTAGCGGATCAATTTAATGATTTAGCAATAGTAGAAAAAAAATATGGTAAAGAACAAGTACAAAAATATATAATGTTGACACCTAAAAAATAAGGAGGAAAAATTATGCCAAAAATGAAAACACACAGAGGGGCTAAAAAAAGAATTAAAGTTACAGGAAGCGGAAAATTTGTTATAAGACACTCAGGAAAGAGTCATATTCTAACTAAAAAAACTCACAAGAGAAAGAAAGGCTTAGGAAAAGATTATGTAATCTCAGGTGGAGCAGCTAAAAAAGTATCTAAATTATTATCAGTGAGTCAAGGAAGATAGGAGTGTATAAAATATGGCAAGAGTAAAAACTGGAATTATAAGAAGAAAAAGACATAAAAAAGTATTAAGTGAAGCTAAAGGATATAAGGGAACAAGAAAAACTAATTTTAAAAAGGCTAATGAAGCAGTTAAAAGAGCTATGGCTTTCTCAACTGAACACAGAAAATTAAAAAAGAGAACAATGAGAGAATTATGGATAATCAGAATAAATGCTGCTGCAAGATTAAATGGAATTTCTTATTCAAAATTCATAAATGGTTTAAAGAAGCTTAACATTGAATTAGACAGAAAAGTATTAGCAGATTTAGCAGTAAACAATGCACAAGAATTTTCAAAATTAGTTGAACAAGTAAAAAATATATAAGAGGTTCGTAATCGAACCTTTTTTTTAGGAAGAAAAATGAATATAATTGATGGTAAATATGTAGCAGAAAACTTGCTAGGTAAATTATTAGATAAACACAATAAGTTAAAAAAAATACATGGAAGACCTGCAAGACTTGTAGTAATACTTGTAGGATCTAATGAATCCTCAAAAATGTACGTTAGAAA
>CABURZ010000019.1 GCA_902494065.1 uncultured Sneathia sp.
AATTCATTTCAATATTTGTATAACCCAATACTTTTAAAGTGGATAATTCTCGTTTTCTTTCTATAATATTAATATTACCTAAATTGTATGTTACAACTACCGATAAACTTGCACCTAAAACTATCATAAGAACAACAACTTTAGTCAAACTATCAATTTGCTTTGTAAAAAATTCTTGTCCCTCATGCTTAGTTTGTATATTAAATACAACACTATCTAATAATTTTTTTGTATCAACTTTATTATCTTTAAACTTTACAAGAACTGTATTAACTTTTTTAGATGAATTTTTTGTATATACAAATTGTGATATATAGTTATCAAAAATTTCATCAATTTTCAAGTTATAATCTTTATTGTACAAATCAGTTAATTTTATATTATCATTTAACTTTAAATTTAATATTCTTGAAGTTTTTTTTGAGATAGCAGTTTCATTATCTTTTAACTTAAAATTTAAAAATTTTTCATCTTCTCCTTCAATTAAATATTCATGAGTCAAATGATAATCTAATCCGTTATTTCTATAACTTACTTGCTGTACATTTAGCTTGTATACATCTGTAAATTTACTTATTTTGTTTATATAATCTTCTTTTTGTTCTTCTGTAACGTCATATTTAAAATATACTATTGCATCATATTTTTTTACATGACTATATTGATATTTTGTAATGTCGGATATTGAAAAATGTAGACCTATTCCCAGATAAATTAGTGCCGTACATGCACCTATACCAAGGATAGTCATTATCATTCTAGCCTTATATTTAAATATGTTTCTAAATAGTATTTTTTTAGAAAAACTTAATTTTTTAAATAAAAATGTTTTTTCTAACATTATTCTTTTACCAACTAATTCAGTTTTACCTGTTAATAAATTTACAACTTTTTCATTTAGTTGATTATCTATAACAAAGAATATTAAAAATGACATCGATATAATAAACACTAAACTTATTGTTATAGTATATTTAGGAATGAACTGAATTTTTATATTTTTAAATATACTTATGAAATCAACTACCAAAGTTGGTGCTATTAATTTAGGAAATAAAAATGTTGCAAGTGTGCTACCTATAACTAATCCTATTATTGTAGGAATTATTCCATAAATTAAAGATTTAAATAATACATAACTTGTTTTATATCCTAAAAACTTATATATCCCCGTAATACGTCTTTGCTCTTCTGCAAATCTAACTATTGTTGTTGAATTAATAAATAGACCTATTATGAAAAAACAAGTTGGAAATAAATAGCACATTATTTTAGTAGATTCTATATTATTATACAACGCCAGAAAAGCTTGATTATCATATCTTGTTCCTACTACATATGTAGGTGTAATTAAAAATTTTTTTTGTGTATTTAATTTTTCTTTTTGTTCTTTCAAGGCATTTGCAGTTTTGTTCAATTTATCATGTCCTATAGAAATTTTATTCTTAGCATCTTTTAGTTTATCTTCTGCATTTTTGATATCATTGTAGTTTTTATTATAATCCTTTTTATATGATTTATGCTTATTTATTAATTCTGTCTTTTCATTTAAAATTTGTTTTTTTGCTAAATCTATTTTTTCTAAACCTTTTTCAATTTCTAACTTATTTTTTTCTAGATTATTTTTTTGGTTTATAACGGTTATTAATTTATTTTTTTCTAATTGAATTTGTTTTTTGCCTTGTTCAATTTGATTCCTGTATTCATTTATCTTATTTTCACTTAAAAATCTTGAATTTTTATTTAATTTTTCTTCATTTTTTAATAATTCTTTTTCTTTAGTATTAAGTGTTTCTAAACCTTTTTGGACTTTATCTAAAGATGAATTAATTTTAGATAAACCATCATTTACTTTTCTATAACTTTCTAATAATTTTTCTTTTTCTACATCTACTTTATTAATATTAACATCTATTTGTTTATACCCATCTAAAATTTTGCTTTCTGCTAATAAAAACTCATTTTTTTCCTTTAATAACTTCTTTTCATTTTCTGTTATTTTTTTTCTGTTATTTACTAAATTTTTCTTGTTTTCATTTATTTTTTTTAGATTAGTATGTATTTTACTTATACCTTCATTAATATTTTTACCTATTTCTTCTTCACGCTCATAAGGACGATTTGCAAGAATTTTATTAATTTTTTCCTTTATACTATTGGTATATTCAATATATTCAGGACTAAAAGTATTATAATTTTTATTCTTCTTCAAAATAATAGTAGCAACATTTTTTTTGTTGTCCATATTTTTGGCAACAAAAAATGCTTTTTCTATTTTTATACCAGATTTAATAATTGTAGTTTGTGGATATGATAAATCATAACCTTTGCCTATAACATTAAATCCTGGTAATAAATTAATATTATCAAAATTAATAAGCGATACAACATCACGGTTTTTCAAATTATCATTTTCTATATATAATATTTTTTTATCATAATCTATAGTTTCGTTGTATAAATTTATTGACTCAATTTCTGAAATTTCTGATAAAAGTTTTTCGTCTTTATCTGTAAAATACCCCATAGCATCAATTCTAATATCATACATATTATTAGATTGAACAATTTCATTTACACTTTCTTTAATGTCATCAACCGTTGAATTAAGCCCAACATATGTTAGGCTTGCTAAAATTGAAATTAAAACTAAAGTAAAAAAACGACTTCTAGTATTAAATATTTCTCTTATTACATCTTTACTATATGCACTCATATTACCACTCTATTTTCTCAATTGGTACAATATTTGTATTTATTACAATTTCTTTTACTTTTGCATCATTTATTTCTATGATTTTATCGGCCATAGGAACTATTGCTCTGTTGTGTGTTACAACAATAACTATGGTATTTGTTTTTTTACAAATATCATACAAAAGTTTTAATATTTGCTTACCTGTATTATAATCTAATGCTCCTGTAGGTTCATCACATAACAAAATTTTCGGTTTTTTTGCAATTGCTCTTGCAATGGCAACTCTTTGTTGCTCACCACCAGATAATTGTTGTGGAAAGTTGTTGTGTTTTTTTGATAATCCCACTAAGTCTAAAACTTCACTTGGATTCATAGCATCTTTAACTAACTCACTTGCAAGTTCTACATTTTCTAGACTAGTTAAATTTGGCATCAGATTATAGAATTGAAATATAAATCCAACATCATATCTCCTATATTCACAAAGTTCAATATCATTCATTTTAGATATATTTTTATCATAGATTACAACATCTCCACTTGTAGGTGTGTCTATACCACCCAGTATATTAAGTAGTGTAGATTTACCCGCACCAGATGGACCTAGTATTATTACAAATTCGCTATCATTTATCTCAAAATTAATATTATTGTTAGCAACCACATTACCATATTTTTTTATTAAATTACTAACTTTTATCAATTATATTCCCTCTTTCAAATTATTTAATGATTGTATCACTTTTTCTAAACGTATTTTAAAAATAGCTGTAATATAACTATCTAATAATTTTTTGTCAATTTTTAATAAAGTATAGTACTTATACTCCCCACTAACTTGCCAAACACCACTTAAGTCATACTTTTCAGTATATATATATTTTGATGCAATGTCATTTGCAAGTTGTTTCATCTTAACTTCATTAAATCCAGGACCTATTAAATTAGTTTCTTCAAGCAAATTTTTTAACTTTCCATATGCATAAGATGATATGGCTTTCTCAAGTCCTTTTTTTGCATCAAACAAACTATCTTCACTAGAATCTTTTAAATCTGAAATAACGGCAATATCATTATTGTAATCAAATTTATTTGATATTTTGTTCTCGATATTTTTAGAAGTTAAAAATTTATCAATATATGATCGCTCACTCGATACTATTCTTGCTGCATAAGCATTCAATGATACAAGCAAACTAAGTATAAGAAGTTTTTTCATTATTTTCCTCCTATATATTCAGGTTTTATGCCCACGTTATACTCTAACGTTGAAACATCAACATTAAAATCATCTAAATATATTTTATTAATTTTTATTTCACATTTATTTAATAGTGAACATGTAGTTATAAGAGTTTGTATATCACCATTTGAAATAATGTTAATATTTGATCTCTTAATAAGTTCGACTATAAGGTCTAATGTCTCGTATTTACCTTCTATTTTTAATGAAATACTATCTTTTATAGCTATAACAAGTTTATTGTTTTTCTTATGTTCCTCATCTATTATTTTTCTTATATCCTTAACTTTCATATTAAAATCAAGTTCCAATACTTTGTAATCACTAAATTTTTCTATTTGTGATATCTTTGATATATTCATATTCAATAAAATGACCACTTCTATCAATTTTTGTATATCCGATCTCTTTCTTACTATGTGGTGCATCCTACATCTTGCTTCATATTTTTCATCACTACCAACTGCAACCAATGGATCATCATCAAACGCAGGTTTACCATCTATTAATCTTTGACTTGCATATGCACGATTACCACAAACCGTGCAAATAGCCGATAATTTTTCTACATAATCTGCAATTGCCATAAGCTCAGGTAATGGCTTAAAAGGTACAGCTTTAAAATCAAGATCAAGTCCTGCAACTATTACTCTTTTCCCTAAATTTACACATTCTTTGCAAAAATCAACAACCTTGCTATCAAAAAATTGTATTTCATCTATTCCTATAATTTCCACATCTGGATTTTCATAAAGTATTTTTGTCATTTCACAAACATCATTAACCGAATATGCCTTAACATTGTTTTTATTATGCGAATATATTCCGTCAACTCCATATCTATTATCTATTGTCGGACTAAATACTAATAGTTTTTGTTTCGCGTATTGTGCTCTTCTTATGCGTCGTATTAATTCTTCACTCTTTCCTGAAAACATACTACCAGTTATTACTTCCAAGCTACCAACGTGTTTTTTCAATTTTTTCACCTCCGATTAATTTACTATATTATATTATATTTTTAAAAAATTTGGAATATTTAATATTTGAAAAAACTCTATTACTATGTTAAAATTAATAAACTATGGAGGTGATCTTAATGAAAAATATAGCCGCATTTTTTGATGTCGATGGGACAATATACAGAGATTCGCTACTTATAGAACATTTTAAATTAATGATAAAAAAAGGATACCTTAGTATGGATGCATGGACTGGATCTGTAAAAGATAACTTTGAAAAATGGTCTACTCGTGAAGGTGATTACGATACATACATGGAAGATTTAGTTAATAAATATGTCGATGGAATTAATAATGTAAGCATTGATATAGTTGAAAAATTAGCTGATGAAGTAATAGATAAAAAAGCTGATAAATTATATAGATATACTAAAAAAAGAATAAATGCTCACAAAGAATTAGGGCATAAAATTATATTAATATCTGGTAGTCCTGATTTTTTGGTGAAAAGAATGGCTAAAAAATTAGTTGCTGATGACTATACAGCTACTATTTATGTTAAGAAAAATAATGTGTATACCGGAGAGCAAATTCCAATGTGGGATAGCAAAAGTAAAAACAAAGCTATAATGGAATACACTAAAAAATATATGTTAGATTTAAATGAATGCTATGCTTATGGCGATACAAGTGGAGATTTATCAATGTTAAAATTAGTTGGTCATCCTTTTGCAATTAATCCTGCAAAAAAGCTATTAAATAGAATTAATGAAGATGACGAATTAATAAATAAGGTTACAGTTATAGTTGAGCGTAAAGATGTAATATATGAGTTACATGCTAAAAACATTAAATATAATAAAGAATAAGGGAGATGATGTGGTGATACAAATAAATAATTTATCAATGATATATGGTGGAAGAAAACTATTTGATGAAGTAAATACAAAATTTTTGCCTGGCAACTGCTATGGTATAATAGGTGCAAATGGAGCAGGTAAGTCAACATTTTTAAAAATATTAAGTGGGGAAATTGATTCTACAACAGGAGAAGTAATCATACCTAAAGATAAAAGATTATCTTTTCTAAAACAAGATCACTTTGCGTATGAAGATGAAACTGTTTTAAATGTTGTATTAATGGGACACCAAAAATTATACAACATTATTTTAGAAAGAAATGAGCTATACTCTAAAAGTGAATTTAGTGAAGAAGATGGAATACGTGCAAGTGAATTAGAAGGTGAATTTGCTGAATTAGATGGATGGGATGCAGAATCTAATGCACAAAAATTACTACTTGGTTTAGGAATTGATACTAATTTACATGAGAAAAAAATGAGTGATCTTATCGAATCTGACAAAGTAAAGGTCCTACTTGCCCAAGCTTTATTTGGTAATCCTGACATACTACTTTTAGATGAACCTACAAATGGATTAGATATTAAAGCAAGTAATTGGTTAGAAGAGTTTATAACTAGTCTTGAAGATACTACTGTATTAGTTGTTTCACACGATAGACACTTTTTAAATAAGGTATGTACACATATAGCTGATATTGACTATGGTAAAATAAAGATTTTTGTGGGAAATTACAATTTCTGGTATGAATCAAGTCAATTGATACAAGAACTATTAAGAAATCAAAATAAAAGAATAGAACAAAAAAGAAAAGAATTACAAGAATTTATTTCAAGATTTTCTGCAAATGCTTCAAAATCAAGACAAGCTACTAGTAGAAAAAAAGAATTAGAAAAATTACAACTTGAAGACATTCAAGTTTCAAACAGAAAATATCCATACATTGATTTTAAACCAGAACGTGATGCAGGAAATAATATGTTAAAAGTTGAAAAATTATCAAAAATAATAAATGGTGAAAAGGTATTAAACGATATTAGCTTTACTGTAAACACTGGTGATAAAGTAATATTTTTATCTGATAACGACCTTGCAATTACAACTTTATTTAAAATTCTAAGTGGTGAACTAGAGGCTGATTCTGGTAAATATGAATGGGGTATTACAACTTCTAGATCATATTTTCCAAAAGATAATACAGAATATTTTGAAAACAATGACTTAGATTTAATTGATTGGTTAAGACAATATTCTAAAGATGAACATGAAGAATATATTAGAGGATATCTTGGTAGAATGCTATTTAGTGGTGAAGAAGCTAAAAAAAGTGCAAAAGTTCTATCTGGTGGAGAAAAAGTTAGATGTATGTTATCGCGTATGATGTTATCTGAAGCTAATGTATTAATTCTAGATAATCCTACTGATCATCTTGATCTTGAATCAATAACATCACTTAATAAAGGATTAATTAAGTTCAGTGGTACAATATTATTTACAACAAAAGATCATGAATTTAATGAAACTGTTTCAAATAAAATAATAGAAATTACAAATGATCGTGCAATTGAATCGCTTTCAAGTTATGACGAATACATGGGGGTATAAAATGAAAATTGTAGAAGACTTGCTAGATGAAATGGGAATAAAATACAAAATAGTTCTTCATGAGCCCACTTTTAGTACTGAAATGGCAGATAAGTTTATAGAAGGACATATAGGATGTAGAACAAAAACTTTATTCTTATACAACAAGAAAAAAACTAAGTTTATAATGGCGATTTTAGATGATAAATACAAATTAGATTTAAATAAAATAAAAGAATTATTAGGTGAGCGTATGAAATTTTCATCTGATGAAGTTATAGCTTCAAAATTAAAGTCTAAACCAGGTATTGTAACTCCACTATGCTTATTTAATATCACAGACAACGATATAGAGTTTTATTTTGACGAAGAAATGATAGAAAATAATGAAATTTTAACTTTCCATCCTAATATAAATACAAGAACACTATTTATTAAAACACAAGACTTATTCAAATTTATAGAAAGTAAGGGTTGCAAAATACACATAGCAAAAATATCAGAGATTTAACTCTCTGATATTTTTAATGGTATAATTTTTGTTAAAACTAAATAATCTTTAAATTCTTCCATTTTGCTAACTATGTTTTTATAATTTTCAATTTGTTTTTGATAGCTATCATCATATTCTGCTAAAGCTTTAGTTTTATAATCATAAATAATAATTTTTTTATCGTTTTTATTTATTGATATTCTATCAATTCTATAATTAACACCATTTTCATCTATTATAGGATATTCTGTAAAAATTTCATTATTATTACTGAACATCTCCTTATGTGTATTAATGTAATTTATACATGTATTTATAATACTTTCTGTTAAATGTGGTCCAACTAAATTCCCATATTTACGTAAAAACATTGACTTAGAAAGTTCAATATCTTCTAAATATTTAACATTTTCCATAAAATAATGTAGTGCTAATCCTTTTTTTCTACTTAACTCTTTTTCTATACTTTGTTCTTGTACGTTTTCTTTTATATAATTTGTGTTTTCAAAAAATATTTTATTAGTAAATGATATATCATTAGATAATAATTCTTTATGTACATTTTTGTTATTTTCAAATTCACCTATATTTACAACTGTATTTTTAAAATATTCTGAAATTTTCTTTTCATTTTTTACATACAAAAATAGATTATTTTTTGCTCGTGTTAATGCTACATAAAGTAAATTTAAATTTTCCAAATTTTCTTCTTCCATATATTTTTGTATATATTCAGAATACTCATGATATTGCAAATAGTTCTTGTTTTTTAAAAATATTATGTCATTTTCTATAGCTACATCCCTAAATTTAGCAAAATTTTCATTTTTAAAATCTATTACAACATATACATTATTATATTCTAACCCTTTAGAAGCATGAATAGTTGCAATACTAATCCCATTATCATTTAAAAATTTTTCTTTTTTTATATTTTTACCCTTATCATTGTAGTAATCAAGAAAATCTTTAAGGTTATAAAAGGAACATACTAAATCTAAAATTTTATTTAAATTTAAAATAGTTTCTTTATCAGGATTAATTCCGTAACCAAAAATATTTAAATATTCTTTTTTAAAATTAATATTTTCTTTTTTTAATATTTCAATTTCTTTTAGTCCCTTATTTTTTATTACTGTCTTTATATTTTCTAAACTAAAGCACGCAAGATCTGACCTCAAAAATTCTAATAAATCATATAAACTATTATTTACTAAGTAACTAATCAATTTTAAAAAACTTTGTATTTTAACATCATCTGAAATTTTTTTAGTTTGAGATGTTTCATACTTTATATTTTTCTCATCTAAAGCTTTTTTATATTCTTCACCAGACTTTCCATTTCTAACTAATATAGCCGTATTGGAAAGAATATTATTTTTACTCAAATGATCTACTATATCAACGCTTGTATCTAGTAATTTAACATACCCCCCACTCTTTTTAAATAAAACTTTTTCATAATTAAAATTAGATATATTGGAAAAATAGTCATTTATGAAATTTATTATATTTTCTTTACTTCTATAACATGTATCAAGAGTATTACGCGTAATTTTAATGTTTTCTATTCTATTCATTAATAATTTTTCTAAATTTCTAAATAATTTAACATCTCCACCTCTAAAAGCATAAATTGCTTGCTTTTCATCACCTACTATAAGCAATGATTTAGCTTTTTTTATTAATTTTAGTATAATTTCAAATTGTATAGCATCTGTATCTTGAAATTCATCTATCATTACAAAGTCAATATTAGGAAATACTATACTAGGATCTATACCACTTTTAAATGTATAAAATGAAATATCATTAAATGTAAAACTGCAATTTTCAAATTTTTCACATTCATCAATTTCATAACAAATTTTTGCTAATTGTTTATAATAAATATTGTATGGTATAATTACTTCATTTACATAGATTTTAACTAATTTAGGAACCAGTGTTTCTTTATAGTAAATCTCAAAATCATCTTTTGATCTTGAAATTAATCCTGATTTATATATGTCTTTAACATCTAATATGCTATTTGCAACTAAAAAACTTTTACCTAAGTTAGTTAATTTTGATGTTTCTTTATCTTTTAAATATTCTAAAATTTCTTCTTTAATTTGCAGAAAACTTTCTACTTTTTCCTTTTTTAGATTTGAAAAATTATCTAAATGTAAATATATTTTAGGACGCAATTCTAACATTTGAGAAATAATTTCTCTATAATTTTCAATTTCTCTTTCATTTGAATTTACATCATAAAAACTTTTAAATATTTTAAAATATTTTTCATTAGACACTATTTTATTTAAAATAGTGTCTATATATTGAGTTGAATTTTCTTCTACCATTTCATAATTAAATATATTTTTTTGAGGTGCTACACTATTTTTAAATATTTTGTTTATAAAGCTATCATTAGTAAATATTTTAATGTTTTCAGAATTTTTTAGCATATTTTCATATGCTTTTTTTAAATTAAAATAATTAATTTCACCTGATAAACTTGATATTAAATCTTCATAATTTCCTTTACTAAAAATTATATTTTCTAAAAAAAGCATAATTCTCTCACGTATCTCTGCTGTTGCCTTTTTTGTAAAAGTAATAACTAAAATATTTTCAAAATTAACCCCTTCATTTAGAGCACTCAAATATTTTATAGCCATAGTATATGTTTTACCTGTACCTGCACTAGCACTTATTATTTCACAATTCATAATCGCTACCTCTTAAAATGTTTTTTAGATTATAGTTTATAGTATTTTTATTTTCAATATTTATATTTTTTAAATTCAATATTTCATCAATCTTTGCATCTAA
This sequence comes from uncultured Sneathia sp., assembly GCA_902494065.1. Classification (GTDB taxonomy): domain Bacteria; phylum Fusobacteriota; class Fusobacteriia; order Fusobacteriales; family Leptotrichiaceae; genus Sneathia. Next base: position 10,659 of record CABURZ010000019.1, read on the forward strand.
TTGTTCTTTGGTAATATTTCCATAATTGTATTTATCGTATGAATTACTATCAAATGGGTAATAAAAATAAGTGTTAGAAACTTTCCTATCTTGCATTTCATTAAATAATCTATATAATCTTAATTGATATATATACTCTTTTGAAATATTTTTAGTATCTTTTCTCTTTCCTGTTTTTATATCTACTATTTCAATAGAATTATCATCATTTTGTACGACAATGTCTTGTCTAAAATTTACAGATAAATTACGATAATTTCCCACATATTTTGTTTCAGATATAAGGGTTTTATTATAGTTATCTTTTAAAAATTTTTCAATTTTAGAAAGTACATCTTTAAAAATTAATTTATCATACACATTTATATATTCTTTTACAATATATTCATGATATTCACTTAAAACTTCATCTTTTATTTTATCTAATTTAATATACTCATGTCTGTCTATTGCATATTGAAAAATTTTATGAACAATATTACCTATTACGTTAGCTCCTATAGTTTTATTATCAATACTTATTTTATCAATTTTATTATCCTTTAATAATTTAGAAAAATATAGGTCAATAGGTGATTCCATAAATTCACAAAAGTTATATCCATTTATACTAATATTATCAAAATACCCTTTTTCTACCTTTACATTATCATATGAATTTAAAAAATTATTACAATTTTCTATTGTCTTTACTTTATAAATATAATTATAGAAATCAACTTTATTATTTGGTGTATAATCTATTTTTTCTACTACTACATTATTTTCATACAAATATTGTTTAAATATTGAGCTAACATCTATATCTTCCTCTATATTTTGTATAAAAAATATCTTAACTTTTTTAGCTTCATTAATTTTTTTTATATATGGATAATATGTATAATATTTCATATCCAAATTAGTAAATATTCCTAATTTTTTTTTGTCTTGAATTGATAATATAAAATTGGAGTCATTTTTTATTAGACTTTCATTAACATTCAATAGAAGTAATTCATCAATATTATCTAGTTTATTAATATTTGAAAAATTATATTTGCTATTTTCTATGCGATTTTTAAAGTCTTTATCTTGTATATACTTTAAAACTAATTTTAAATTATCGCTTTTTTTATTTACAACATTGAATCCTTCAAATTCATTTATACTCTGTATTTCTGTTAATGCTTCTACAAAAGTACTTGCTTCTGTTTTAAATGTACTAATTATTTTATTATATACATCTTCTAATTCTACGTCAGATATCAATTTAAAAATATCGTCTTTAACATATTTTTTAGATGAAATTAATTCTTTTTTTATATTTTCACAAATATCATCATCTATAGAAAAAATAGTTTTGAAATCTTTATTTAATGTTGCGTAGTAAAGTGGTGCTATTAATCCTCTACCTACTAATATTTCATAAAATAGCTTAAGTACAGTATAAGTCTTAGAATTTTTAAATTTATTATCATTTTTATAATTTAACATATTTTCATTTATTTGTTTATATTTACTTTTATCATTTGATAAATCAACTATTGAAATATTTTCACTTCTACTAATATTATCATTTAAATATTGAGTTAGATATATAATAAATGAATTCATGTCTTTAAAACTGTATGAACTTACATTGTTGTTCTTTTTATAAGTTATATTTTTTAAAATAGTATTTTTTTCATCAAAATCACCTTTTTCTACTCCCAAGTGATAATATATACTACTAGAAATATTTTGTAATAACTTCAATTCATACTTTGATAAATACATTATATCTACCAAATGTATGTTTATATTTTTAAATTTATCCAATACTTTACATTCATTATACTTTAAATAATTTGGTGCATATTTACTTGCTTTTTTCATATTAGTATCAATTTCAAATATAGCATCTATATATTTTTCTTGCCATTTTTCTATATTTTTTCTTACAGTTTTTTCATCTATTAAACTATTTTGTATTTCATTCATTAAATTGTAATAATTATATGCAATATCTATACAATCAAAATATTCTTTAATGTCAAATATTTTTTTATGCAAATCTGTTAGATTATTAAAGAAAAAAATTACTTCCTTTTCTTCTTTTAAAATAATCTTAGTTGTTAAATATACTTTGTCAAAAAATTTATATAATTCTTGTTTATTGTATAAGTATATCTCATTTGGATTTTCTGATATATTGCTTGTATTTTCATATATATATTTTAACATTTTTCACCTCTAGAATAGTGTTTGTTGATCTGTAAGAGATAATTTGCTTATTATACCATATTTTCTAAGTGTTTCCATAACAGTATTATTTAAACTTGTTCTTTTTACAAGATCTTCTTGTGAACTAAAAGCTCTTTCATTTCTAGCTTTTACTATATTATTTGCTGCTATTTCACCTAATTGATCAACTCCTATAAATGGTATACGTATTTTTTTATCTTCTGTTATAGTAAACGATTTTGCTGATGATTTTTCTATATCAACTGGAGCTAACTCTATTCCTCTACATTGCATTTCTATTAATATTTCAAGTAAATTTATTTCAGACTTATCATTTACATTTTTGTTAGCTATCATCTCTAACTCACGTAATCTCTCTTTTAATTTTTCTAATGGCATAAACATTTTACTTAATGTAAATGATGAAACTTTTCTATTTAAATATGCTGTATAAAATTCAATAGGATAATATACTTTAAAGTATGCAATTCTTATTGCCATCATAACGTAAGCAACAGCATGTCCTTTAGGAAACATATATTTTATCTTTCCACAAGATTCAATATACCAATCTTTAATACCTACTTTTTTCATTTCTGCCTTATATTCTTCCCATTGTTCTTTCATTTTAGAAGGTTTACCACGTCTTACAAATTCCATTATTTTAAATGACAAACTCTTATCCATTCCTTGTAAAATTAAATAGTTCATTATGTCATCTCTTACTGTTATAACTTCATTAAGTTTTGCAACATTAGAAACTATGTAATCTTTAGCATTATTAAGCCATACATCTGTACCATGTGATAATCCTGATATTCTTACTAATTCAGTAAATGTTGTAGGTTTAGTAAACCTTAACATCTCTTTTACGAAGTTAGTACCAAATTCAGGTATACCATTAGTACCAAGATCTGTTCCAATTTGTTCTTGAGTAACTCCCAATGCTTTTGTACTTGTAAATAAGCTTAAAACTTTAGGATCTGTTAATGGCAATTTAAATGGACTAACACCTGTTAAGTCTTCCAATATTTTAAGCGTAGTTGGGTCATCATGACCTAGTATATCTAACTTTACTAATTGAGAATCCATAACATGATAATCAAAATGCGTTGTTGTAGACTCAGAATTAATATCATTTGCTGGTTTTTGAATAGGTGTAAAATCATAAACTGACATATCATTTGGTACAACAACCATACCACCTGGATGTTGACCTGTAGTTTTTCTAGTTCCTTCAATTAATTTAGCAACTCTATATATTTCAGCTAAATTCTTGCTGATAAGTGATTTTAATAAATCTTGTCTAAATTGTTCCTGTGCAGGATCTTTTGCTATATATTCTCCAAAATGTACTACACTTTCTTTTTTCAAAAAGTCTTTATTAACTTCTTCAAAATATTTTTTAGAATAACCTATTGCATTATTCTCAGCAGTTGTTGAAATAGTACCTGCTCTAAATACAAAATCTTTACCAAAAATTTCTTCAGTATATTTATGTATTTCACTTTGATATTCTCCTGAAAAATTTAAATCTATATCTGGGACTTTTTCACCATGAAATCCCATAAATACTTCAAAGGGTATTGCATGCCCATCTCTTATATATTTAGTATTGCATTTAGGGCAATTTTTTTCAGGCAAATCTACTCCTGAACTTTCAAAATCAAATAATTCAACATTTTTGCATTTGCTATTTGGACATCTATAATGTGGTGGTAAACCATTTACCTCTGTTATTCCCATTAAATATGCTACTATAGAAGACCCAACTGATCCTCTTGATCCTACTAAATAACCATTATCTAATGATTTTTTTACTAATTTTTGTGCTATTAAGTATAAGACAGCAAATCCATTATTAATTATTGCATTTAATTCTTTGTCTATTCTTTTTTGAATGAATTCTGGTATATTTTCACCATATAATTCATATGCTTTTTCCATAGTTAATTTTCTAACCATTTCTTTATCATTTTGCAATTTTGGTGGATAAAATCCATCTGGAATAGGTTGTATTCTATCAATGCTATCTGAAATTTTATTTGTATTTTCTACTACTATATCATACGCATCTTTTTTACCTAAATATGAAAATTCATCTAACATATCTTGTGTAGTTCTAAAGTGTGCGTGTGCATTATACTTATATCCTCTAAAATCACCATTTACTATCTGTAATACAGATTTACCTTTATGCTCATATTCATGCATATACATAGGATTTCCAACTGCTACAACCATTTTATTTAATTTTTTAGCAATGTTAAATAAATTAATATTCATTTGCTTTATAAACTCTTTACTACTTACTTCTCCTTCGCCTATTTCTTTTTCATAACAATCTATAGGTAATAGTTGTATGTAATCGTAAAATTTCATAGCATCTATTAACATCTCATCATACATTCCTCTAAAATATAGCTCTACTATTTCTCCAGATTCATTAAATCCATAACTTGGAGAAGGTGCTATGAAGAAGTGAGATCTAAATTTTTCTATATCACTTTTTAATATTCTAGGCTTCAAATGACCATAATATTTTAAAAATGAGTTACTTATTAATTCATATAATATTTTAAGTCCTGCTTTATCTCTGACTAAAATACTAGTTTTTTTAACTTGTGCAACTTTTGGATCAATTTTTAAAGTATTTATGTCTTTTAATGTTTTAACATCAAATTTTAGAACTAATTCTTTTAAGCAATTAAAAATCTTACCTGTAACTTTAGCATCATCTATAGCACGGTGATGGTGCTCATTTACAAGATTAAATCTTTTACAAAGTGCATCTAAATTAAATTTAGTTTGATCTGGTATAGTAAGCCTTGCCCATTCTATAGTATCAATGTAGCTAAAATTTGTTTGTATATTTAATAACTTACTCTGTTGTATTAAAAATCCTATATCAAACTTTGCATTTTGTGCAACTAATGTAGAGTCTGACACAAATTCTAAAAAGTCAGGTAATACTTTATCAATTTTATCAGCATTTTTAACATCTTCATCAGTGATGCTAGTTAAATTTGTAGTAAATTCTGATAAAGGTATTTCAGGATTTACAAATTTTGAATAGGTATCTATAACTTCGTTATTTCTTATTTTAACAGCACCTATTTCTATAATTTTATCATCATATGGTGATAGACCTGTTGTTTCAATATCAAATACAACATATGTTTCAGATAAAATGTCTATATCTTTAGGATTTATTACTAATTGTTGATTGTCATCAACTAAAAAAGCGTCTACACCAAAAATAACTTTCATATTTTGACTACTTCCATTATATACAAATGGAAATGCGTGTACAACACCTATATCACATACAGCAAATGAGCTATAACCTATTTTTTCTAAAATACCAGATATTTTTTTGGGATTAATATTAGCATTCATTTCACTCATACTAGTTTTTAAATTAAGTTCTACTCTCTTTTTAGGAGCATTATCTACTATCTCATGATTTGCAACTCCGATTTTAGTAATACTTTTAATATCTACATAATACTCTTGATTAAAAACATCATTTTGCTTATACATTCCAGTTACTTTAACAATATCCCCCACACCTATCTCAACTGTAGAATTTGCATCATAAAACTTCTTACATGATAAAGATTTTTTGTAGTCTGTAATATAGAAAGTATAAATTTTTTTGTCTAAACCTGTTCTAGTCTTTATTTCTTTTATTAGCACATTAAAAACTTCGCCTGTAGCTTCAATAAACTTTCCTACAGACGGATCACTAATTATTACTTTTTCAACTTTTTCATCTTTTATTTCAATTTTTTCTGTATTAAGCTTAAATAAGATGTTAATGTTATTAGCATAAACCTTATTTAATCTTTTTTCTATTTCTAAATTTAGCATATTTTCATTGCATTCATTAATTTGTAATTGTGAGGGCAATTGAATAACAACATTATCATAATTTACAACTAAGTTATAGTTTACGAAAGTAGATATCAACCCATTTTTTTCTAATAGCATTTGCTCTATTACAAATTTTGTGACATCGTACAAATTATTAGTTTTTAAAAAGTTTGCCTCATACACTATCTTATAGCTTGCCTCATATTCACTTAAATAATTTTTTATTAAACTATTCAATTTTTTTAAATCATTAAAATTTTTAGGCTCTATAATATCCAAATTTATGTGAAGTTCTCGTATTTGTGAGGGTATTATTTTTACTTTTTTAATTTTAATACCCTCTATACCAAATTCTTTTTCTATATTTTGATATGGTTTTATTATTTTTGATCGATTCATTTTTTTAGTCTTTCATCTATTAAGCTAAATATATATTCTCTGTCTTTTTCATTTTCTAAAAAGTCTAAATTATCAACGTTTATTTTTATAATCTCAGATAAATTGTAGTTATCAAAATATTCTCTATAATTCTTATCAAGATTTTCCCAATATTCTCTTGGAACTATTTGTTCATAGTCTCTTCCTCTTTTTTTAATTTTAGCAATTGCTCCGTCTACTGAAGTTTCAAGGTATATCATAAGTCTTGGTTTTTGAGTATGTTCTAACATGTTATACAAAAGTTCTTCATATATATCGAATTCTCCTTGACTCATTGATCCATCTTGTACAAGCATTTTACTAAATATTACATCTCCATATATAGATCTATCAAGTACACATGCTTCTAATTTAGACGCATTTTTTATCATTTTAAATCTTTTATTTAAGAAAAATATTTGTGATGTAAAACTCCATCTATTTCTATCATGATAAAATTTATCTAATATGGGATTATTAACCACAGGTTCCTCATACAATGTTATCCCATAACGCTGTGCTATCATTCTACCTAAAGTAGTTTTACCAACTCCAACTACACCTTCAACACAAATTGTTCCTTCCATTACTTCCTCCCTAAGCACTATATTTTTAAAAAAATTCTCAAAATATTTTTTCATATTAACTCCTTGAAAAAAAGCCCCAAAGGGCTAAATTATTTCCTAATACTTTGCATTGTTTTTGCACCAACAGATATTAATGTTATTTTTGTTTCTAAATATCCTTCTATATATTCTACAAATCTTTTGCAATTATATGGCAATTCATCATATTCCCTAATATCAGATATATCTTCATCCCAACCATCAAATTCTTTATATAAAATATTAACATCCTTTGTTTCGTCATAATTTATCGGATATACTTGATAGACTCTTTCATCAATCTCATATCCTATTGCTACTTTTATTTTTTTTAATCCTGTTAGTACATCTAATTTTGTTAAACATAATTCTGTAATTCCATTTATCATACAACCATATTTTAATATAACTAAGTCAAGCCAACCACAACGACGAGCTGTACCTATTTTTGAAACGTACTCATTTCCTCTATCACGTAAAAAATTAGCATCTTGTCCAAATACTTCTGTTGGAAATATTCCCTTATTCATAACTCTTGTACTATATGGCTTAAAAACACCTATTATATTTTTTATTTTACTAGGTGCTATTCCTACTCCTGACATCACTGCTGCAACACTTGTTATACTTGGTGTCACATCAGGATATGTTCCAAAATTTACATCTAACATCATTGATTCTGAAGCTTCAAAAACAATTTTTTTACCTTGTTTTATAGCTTTATTTAATTCACTTGTTGCATCTATTATTATATTTTTAATATTTTTTGCATAATTTTCATATTTAGAATATATATAGGTAAAATCTAATTCATCTTCACCTTTTGCTTTTAATACTTCATTTTTTTGTTTAATATTAATAGCAAGCTTATTTGAAAAATTTTCTAATGATAGTAAATCTGACATTCTCATACCTATTTTATTACATTTATCTATAGTACAATATAATTCACTATTTTTTAAAATATTTTCTTGTTTATTTGAATTTAAGCTTGATAAAAGCAAATGATAAGGCATAATCAAAGAAGCTCTACCATCTATGTATAGGTTTTGAATTATTTTACCCTCTTTTTCTAAAAAGGCGATCTCATCAAATAAGCTTTCTATATCTATAC
>CABURZ010000020.1 GCA_902494065.1 uncultured Sneathia sp.
AAATATCTTCTGTTATATCTATAATTGTTGGAGTGGTTATAGGTATAATTATAGTATATTATGAAAAAGTTTCTAATATTGTTATATCTTTAATAAATGTAATTTATACAATACCAGCAATAGCAATGTTAGGTGCATTAATACCATTTACAGGTATAGGAAATAAAACAGCGATAATTTCATTGATACTCTATTCATTATTACCTATAGTTAGAAGTACATATATTAGCATAAAAAGTATTGATAAAAATATTTTAGAGGCAAGCCTAGCTATGGGAAGCACAAAAATGCAAATATTAATGAAAATAAAGTTACCATTAGCATTTCCATTGATATTTTCTGCTATAAAAAATATGGTAGTAATGAATATAGCTTTAACTAGTATAGCTTCATTTGTTGGAGCAGGAGGACTGGGGGTTGCAATTTATAGAGGTATTACAACTAATAACATAAATTTAATTATGTGTGGTAGCATACTAACTGCAGGGTTAGCTTTAATTACAGATTTTTTATTATCTATTATAGAAAAATATAAAATTGAAATTAAAAGTGTACTTGTTATAGGGGTATCATTATTGATTTGTATATATATTTTTACATTTGAAATTAAAAAACCTAGTATAAATATTGCGTCTAAACCAACAACTGAAGGATATATTTTAACTGAAATTGTATCACAAGAAATAGAAAATAAATTGGGTATAAAAGTTAATATTACGCATGGAGTTGGTGGAGGAACAACTAATATACACAAAGGAATGTTAAATAAAGATTTTGATATATATGCAGAGTATACAGGGACGGCTTGGCAAGTAGTATTAAAAGAAGAAAGTAAGTATACTGATGACAAATTTGATATTTTAAAATCTAAGTATAAAGAAAGGTATAATTTTAATTGGATGACAAATTTTGGATTTAATAATACGTATGGATTAGCAATTAGGACACAAGTTGCACAAAAATTTGGGATAAAAACATATAGTGATTTAGCCAAATTTAAAAACCTTTTTGTATTTGGTGCAGAATATGACTTTTTTGAAAGAGAAGACGGATTTAATCCATTAAAAAAAGAATATGATTTTGAGTTTAAGAAGGTTATTGATATGGATAATGGACTAAAGTATAGAGCATTATTTAATTCCACTGTAGATGTTATAACGGTGTTTACCACAGATGGGCAAATACAAGATCCTAATTTAACGGTATTAAAAGATGATAGAAAATTTTATCCAACTTATAGAGCAGGCCTTGTTGTAAGAGGAGATATTTTAAATAAATATCCTAAATTAGAAAAAGTTTTAAATAATTTAGAAGGTAAAATAGACGAAAAGACTATGGCAAGCCTAAATTATATGGTAGAAAAAAAATTTATGACTGCTAGTGAAGTTGCTAAAAAGTTTTTAGTTGAGGTAAATAAATGATAGAATTTAAAAATGTTACAAAGATGTATTTTGGTAAAAAAGTTTTAGATAATATTTCATTTAGTATAAATGATGGAGATTTTTTGTGTATAGTAGGAAGTTCAGGTAGTGGTAAAACTACTTTAATGAAAATGATAAATGGTCTTGTAAGCCCAGATGTAGGGACAGTTTATATAGACAAAAAAGAAATTAAAAATGAAAATTTAACCATACTTAGAAGGAAAATAGGATATGCATTGCAAGGTAATTGTTTATTCCCTCATATGACTGTAGAAGAAAATATAGGATATGTTTTAAATTTAGAAAAAAATAAACAGTGTGATATAGAAGAAAAAGTAAATGAAATGTTAGATTTAGTTAAACTAGATAGAAAAATAAAATACCTACATCCAAAAAGTTTATCTGGAGGACAGCAACAAAGAGTTGGAATTGCCCGAGCTTATGCAAATTCTCCTAAAATATTGCTTATGGATGAACCTTTTGGAGCAGTGGATTCTATAACAAGGTATAAGCTACAAAATGAATTAAAAGAAATACATAAAAAAACTAAATGTACGATAGTGTTTATAACTCATGATATTGCAGAGGCTTTTAAACTTTCAACGCATATTTTAGTTATTAATTTAGGAAAAATAGAACAAATAGGAACAAAAGATGAAGTTAGGGATTTTCCTAAAACACAGTTCGTAAAAGATTTAATTGAAATGGCAAAATATTAAAAGCTAGATATGAATATCTAGCTTTTGATTTTAAATTTTGATATAATATACAAGGATTGATTAAGATACTAAAAAAAGAATTTTTTCTTTTAGCGCCTGAACTAATAAGTTGACGAGGACAAAGTTATCGAATTTTCGGCGGATGCTTTGCGGAAGGTCTATTCCGATAGGACTACATGAAAAGTGTATACATAGACATCAATCCTAAAATATATTTAAGGAGGAAAACTATGTGTGGAATAGTTGGTTATTTTGGCGATAAAAAAGCAAGCCAAATAATTTTAGATGGATTAGCAAAATTAGAATATAGAGGGTATGACTCTTCTGGATTAGCAATATTAAATGAAAATGGTGTAGAATGTAGAAAATATAAAGGAAAGCTTGCAAATTTGAAAAAAAGTATTGATGAATCTGATATATTAGGTAATATAGGTATAGGTCACACACGTTGGGCAACACATGGAAGTCCTAGTGATATAAATTCACATCCACAATTTGATACAAATAAGAATATATTTGTAGTTCATAATGGAATAATTGAAAATTATAGAGATCTGAAAAAAGAACTAGAAGAAGATGGAGTTAAATTTATATCTTCAACAGATACTGAAGTTATAGCTCAATTGATTAGTAAATATTATTTAGATGATTTAAAAAAAGCTGTGGAAAAGGCTGTATCTAGATTAAGAGGAAGCTATGCATTAGCTATAATTTGCAAGGATAAAAAAGAATTAATAGCTGTAAGAAACGAATCACCATTAATTTTAGGAATAGGTAATGGAGAATATTTTTTAGCATCTGATATACCAGCAATACTTAATTATACACGTAAGGTTGTATATCTTGAAAATGGTAATTTAGTTCACATAAAAAATGGAAACTATGAAATTTTTGATAAAAATGGAAATAAAATACACTTAGATATAGATGAAATTAAATGGGATATTAGCGTTAGTGAAAAAGAAGGATATGAATTTTTTATGGAAAAAGAAATTCATGAACAAACTTATGTAGTATCACAAACTATTGAAAAAAGTTTATTAAATTTAGAAAATATACATATAGATTTTAATAAAATAGATAAAATATATTTTGTTGCATGTGGAACAGCTTATAACGCAGCTACAATAGGTAAAATGTATTTTGAGGACTTTTTAAATAAGCCATGTTATACAGAAATTGCATCTGAATTTAGATATAATAAGCAATTTATAGATGAAAAAACTTTAGTAGTAGTTGTAAGTCAATCAGGTGAAACAGCTGATACATTGGCAGCTGTAAATTTAGCTAAAAAGCATAATTGTAAGATACTTGCAATAACTAATGTTGTTGGTTCTAGTATAGCAAGGCAATCAGATTATGTATTTTATACATTTGCAGGTCCTGAAATAGCTGTTGCATCGACTAAGGCTTATACTACACAAATAATTGCACTATATTTAATAGCAAAATATTTTTCAAGTAGTGATTATGAAAAAGTTAAATTAGCTTCAATTAAAATATCAAAATATATAGAAGAAGTATTGAAAAAAAGTGAAAGTATAAAAGCAATAGCTAAGGATTTAGTAAGTGCAAAAGATATATTTTATTTAGGAAGAGCACAAGACTATTATCTAGCTAATGAAGGGGCATTAAAATTAAAAGAAATATCATATATACATGCAGAAAGTTTTGCAGCAGGTGAATTAAAACATGGTACAATAGCATTAATTGAAAAGAATACACCAGTTATTGCACTTTTAACTTGTGAGCCTTTATATGAGAAAATGATTTCAAATATACAGGAAGTAAAATCAAGAGGAGCTAAAGTAATTACAATAACTAATAATGAAAAATATGATGCTTCTGTTATAATTCCCAAAATTGATAAATATTTAAGTCCTATACTAGCGGTAATACCATTACAGTTATTAGCATATTATGTTGCATATTTTAAGGGGTATGATGTAGATAAACCAAGAAATCTTGCAAAGTCAGTTACGGTGGAATAGTGAAGTGGAAAGAAGTATTAAAGGAAGAGTTTAAAAAAGAATATTTTTTTAAATTAAAAGAATTTTTGGAAAAAGAATATAGTAATAAAACTGTTTTTCCTAAAAGAGAAAATATATTTAGAGCATTTAAACTAACTGAATATGATAAAGTTAAAGTTGTTATATTAGGACAAGACCCATATCATGATGTAAATCAGGCAAATGGGTTAGCTTTTTCCGTTAATGAAGGTGTTAAATTGCCACCTTCATTAGTTAATATTTATAAGGAAATTACAAATGAATATGGCGGTGTAATTCCAAAAAATGGAGATTTAGAAAGTTGGGCAAATCAAGGTGTATTATTACTTAATACTGTACTAACTGTTAGAGCTCATATGCCAAATTCGCATAAAAATAAAGGCTGGGAAACTTTCACAGATGAAGTTATCCGTAAATTAAATGATAAAAGTAAGCCTATAGTATTTTTGCTATGGGGTAATAATGCAAAAAGCAAAAAAAGTTTAATAGATACAAATAAGCACTATGTGTTAGAAAGTGTACATCCAAGTCCACTATCATCACATAGAGGTTTTTTTGGCTGTAATCATTTTATAAAAGTAAATGAAATATTAAATTATTTGAATGAGGGAGAAATAAAATGGATATAGAAAAAATTTTTTCTAATTTAGACTGCAAAGTTTTACAAAAAGGAGAATCTTTTGAATTTAGTTCAATAGAATATGACTCAAGGAAAATAGAAAAAGGGGATATATTTGTCGCTATGAAAGGGTTTAGTACAGATGGTAATAAATATATAGATTCTGCTATACAAAAAGGGGCAATTTGCATTTTAACTGATGAGAAAAATCATGATGTATCAAAATATCCTAGCGTTAGTTTTTACTATATCAAAGATTTAAGAGCTCATTTAGGTGTAATTTGTGCAAGACTTTATGACCATCCAGAAGAAAAATTAACTATAATAGGTGTAACAGGTACTAATGGAAAAACTACAAGTACATATATATTAGAAAATGTATTGGAAAACAGTTCAAGAATAGGTACAACAAATTATAGAGTTAAAGATAAAATATATACTGCTCATAATACAACACCAGAATCATTAGATTTGATTAAGTTAATGGATGAGAGTGTAAAAAAAGGAGTAGAATATTTTTTGATGGAGGTTAGTTCACACGCATTAGCATTAGGTAGAGTAGACATGTTGAAATTTGACGGGGCTATATTTACAAATCTAACTCAAGATCATCTAGATTATCATAAGACTTTTGAAAATTACTTTAAAGCAAAATGCCATTTGATAGATTTATTAAAAGAAAATGCTAAAATTAGCTTAAATGTTGATGATAAATATATTAAAACTATAACTTCAAAAAAGGTTAATACATTTGGAATACATAATGGGGATATACGTGGAAAAGTAATAAATTATACTACAAGTGGTATGAATGTACAAATTAGTGTAAATGGGGTAGAAAAGCAATTTCACACTAAATTAATAGGAGAATATAACCTATATAATATATTAGGTGTGATTTCTGTCTTAGTTAATTTAAAAGTAGATTTAGATTATATTATACAAAAAATTTCAGTAATGGATTGTGTTGTTGGGAGATTTGAGTTAATACCTAATAATATAGGTTCAAGAATAGTAGTAGATTATGCACATACACCAGATGGATTAGAAAATGTTCTAAAAACTTTAAAATCAATTACTGATAAAAAAGTTTATTGTTTATTTGGGGCAGGAGGTAATAGAGATAAGACAAAAAGACCTATAATGGCAAAGGTTGCTTCTAAATATTCAGATTTTATTATCCTAACCTCAGATAATCCAAGAATGGAAGATCCCTCTAGTATTTTAGATGATATTGAAAAAGGCTTAATAGAAGTGAATTATACAAAATATATAAAAATTGAAAAAAGAGAGGAAGCTATCAAAAAAGCTATATCACTATTAAAAGAAGGAGATGGATTGATGATAGCAGGTAAAGGCCATGAAACATATCAAATAATAGGTAATGTAACTAGATATTTTTCAGATCAAGAAGAAGTCAAAAAATGTTTACAAAAAATATAATATATGTTATGATAAGCCATAAATAAAAAAGGGGGTTAGATAATTGAAAAAATTTATTAAAGTTTTAATGATTATTTCTTTGTTTTTTGCAACAATATCATGCAAAAGCAAAAAAAATGTAAATGAGTTAAATATTTACACATGGACTTATTTTATACCTGATGAAATTATTGAAGGTTTTGAAAAAGAAACAGGTATAAAAGTAAATATTAGCTTTTATGATAACAACGATACACTACTTACTAAACTATTTACAGGAAGTACACAATACGACATAGTATCACCATCAACTGATTATGTAGATATTTTAGTAAAAAAAGGACTTTTAGAAAAATTAGATAAATCAAAATTAGGTAAAACTTTTGAAAATTTAGATGCAGATAGATTAAAATTATACGAATTTTCAAAAGGCTATGACGATGGATTAAATTATTCAATACCATATGGATATTTTGCAACTGGAATAAATGTAAATACAAAAATAGTTGGAAAAGATTTTCCACACGATCTTTCATTATTTTTAAACGAAAAATATAAGGGATCAATGACTATGCTAGATGATGGTCGTGAAGTAATAGGTATGGTATTACAAAATTTAGGATATGAATCAAATTCAAAAAATGAAAAAGAATTAAATGAAGTAAAGGAACTATTAATAAAATATAAGAAAAATTTGGCAAAATTTGACAGTACAACATTTGGTAAATCTTTAGCTAGTGGGGAATTTGTAGTATCACACGGATATCCAGATGTATTTTATGAAACAAGTGAAGAAGAACAAAAAGATTTTACTTACTTTCTTCCTAAAGGGGCTATGATGTATATAGATAATATGTCTATTTTAAAATCAGCACCTAATAAAGATAATGCATATAAATTTTTAGAGTATTTATACAGACCAGAAAATTATGTTAAAGTATTTGAAAGATTTAGACAAATACCTGTTGTTAAGGGTGTAGAAGAATTAACAAAAATAAAGCCTATTATTACAGCAGAAGAAGTGATAAATAATGCTAAATTACCTTTAAGTTTAGATGAAGAAGCAAAAGAAAAGCAAGATAGAATATGGAATGAAGTTAAATTGGCTAAATAATAACAAAAAAAGAATGTAAATTTTACATTCTTTTTTAAAATTCAACAACTTCTAAATATTTAGAATTTAGAAAATCTGTAGGTAATATTATAGGTGCATTGTAATCTACAATGCTTCCAACAGTTTTTTCAAAAACTTTATATATAAATTGTGAACAAAAAGTTGTGCCCATATCAATATCTGGTGCTATTGGATTATAGTTATAGTATTGATATTTGTAAACTTCATTTAAAATCTGTTTTCTTATCTCATCGTTTATTCTTTTATAACGCAGTATTAAAAATTCACGATCTTGATCTTTTAAAAATTTATAAGGTTGTTCTCTGAATCCATAAAATAATATGGGAAAATCAACTATTTTATTATCTTCTACAACTAACATACAGTGCCCCCATCTTTGAACAAATTTTTTGTTTGAGGGTTTGTACATTAATATATCTCCAACTTTTACTACTTTATCTATATTTTCTAACTCACTTGTATTATGCCAGTTAAATTTTGCAAAAGAAAATGTTGAAAGAAGTAAAAATAAAATAAATATTTTTTTCATATATCATCACCTATATTAAAAATTTATCTGCTAACAAGCTTGATATTTTCTTTTCACCAACTATAAATTCTATGGTTAAAGATTTTTCGTCGATATTTTTTATTATTCCTTTTCCAAAAGCCTTGTGTGTTACTGTTTGTCCCACCTTATATTTAGAATTTATAAATTTATTCATATCTTTTTTGAAAGGATTGAAATTTTCTATATTAGTTTTTTCTTTAGTGTAAGTATTTTTTTGATTATTTGAATTAAAATATTCATAATAATCTTTATCCATATCTTGCATAAAACATGATGGAAGTTTAAAACTTTCAGTAATACCATTAAATGTTCTAGAATTACAATATGTTATGTATAATTCTTTTTTTGCACGTGTTATTGCAACATAGCATAATCTTCTTTCTTCTTCTAAATCACTCAAATTATTTTGTGATTGATAAGACGGAAAAATTCCTGATTCAAATCCAGTTAAAAATACGCTATCAAATTCCAGCCCTTTTGAACTATGTATAGTCATAAGTTTTACTATATTATCTTCGTTTATATTATCTGTAGTACTTGATAATGTTGTGAAAGTTAAATAATCATCTAGCGAAATATTTTCATCAAATTTTTCTAATTCTATTATTGAGTTTAGTAATTCAAATATATTAGCTTTTTTATCTTCAGGGTTTTCTAGTGTTTTTACAAATTCAAGATAATTAGTTTTTTCTAGTATTTCACTTAGTATTACACTTATTTTGCAATTATCAACTTTTTGATGCAGTGGTGCTATAAGGTTATAGAAATCTTTAACTTTAGAGTTTGTATCATATTGCATAGCAGTTAGCAAATCTATGTTGTTATCTCTTGCAAAATTTATTATTTTTTCTTTTGTTTTATCACCAATTTTTCTTTTAGGATTTGAAATGCAACGCTCAAAACTAACTATATCATTAGTGTTATTTAGGAATAAAAGGTATGATAGTAGATCTTTTATTTCTTTTCTTTGATAGAAAGATAATCCACCATAAACCTTGCAATTTATACCAGCTCGACTTAATTCTTGCTCAATTACACGTGATTGTGCATTCATACGATATAGAATCGTAAAATTTCCATAAGTTTTTTTTGATGTTTTTATTATTTCAGCTATATACCTTGCTTCATCATATGGATCAGTTGCAGAGTATACTATAGGTTTTTTACCTATACCATTTTTTGTCCACAATGATTTTCCTAGTGAACTTTCATTTTTACTTATTACTGAATTTGCTAAATTTAATATATTAGATGTAGATCTATAATTTTGTTCTAATTTAACTACTAGTGCATTAGGATAATCTTTTTTAAAATTAAGTATATTTTGAATATTTGCTCCTCTGAAGGCGTAAATACTTTGATCTTCATCACCAACGACACAAAGATTTTGGTATTTACTAGCTAATTTTGTAGTTATTTCATATTGAATATTATTTGTATCTTGATATTCATCTACTAATATGTATTTGTATTTTTGTTGTAAATTTTCTAAAACATCTTTATTATTTAAAAGTAAGTTACAATTTAATAAAATATCAGTAAAATCCATACAATTATTTTGTTTTAAAGTTGTTTGATATTTTTTAAAAACTTCAAACAATTCTCTATTTTCACGTATTTTTAAATCAAAATTATTTTCAAAATTATCTATAGTTATACAATTTTCTTTTATTTTTGAAATCTTAGAATAAAATGCACTAGCAGTTGTAATGTAGTTTAATTCTTTTACAATTTTTTTTATAACACCTTTTGAATCATCAGTATCATAAATATTAAAGTTATTTTTAAATCCTATTGCGTTTACGTATTGTCTTAATATTCTTACTGCAAAAGAGTGAAATGTTGATATTATCATTAAATTTGCACCATCTCCAATAAGACTAGTTATTCTCTCTTTCATTTCGTTTGCGGATTTATTTGTAAAGGTAAGAGCTAATATGTTAAATGAAGGAATATCACATTCTTTTACCATATGAGCAATTTTATACGTTATAGTTCTTGTTTTACCACTGCCAGCACCTGCTAAAATTAGTGTAGGACCAGAAATTTTGCTTGCGGCTTTTTTTTGCATATCGTTTAAATTGTCTAAAATATTCATCAGTTTTCTCCTATTCAAATAATATGTAATTATATCATAAAAGGGTAGAAAAATGAATTTAAATTTGGTAAAATTAGTTGTAAAATATGTAGATTCATGAGATAGAATAAATAGATAATATATGGTATAATATCTTTGAAAGGAAGGGTTATGCAATTTAATTTTTTCGGTAATAAATTTGAAATTAATATCACTAAAAGGCAAGAAAAAAATTTTAATATTAATAAATTATATGGAAAGTACAATGTTAGAATGAGTGCTTTTATATTGTCTTTTATTCTTTTTTCAGGTTTATTTATATACTATAGAAATAAGACGGAATATGTTATAGGTACACAAGCAAAACATGATGTTATAGCATATAAGACGGTGAAATATTCAAAAGATATTTTAGATAAAGATTTAAAAGAAAAAATATTAAAAAATACTAAACCAGAGTATGATAGAAAAGATGAAATAGCTGATGCACAACTTAAAAAATTTACTAATGTCTTAAATAATTTAAGTACTGTAGATTTAAAAGATATAGGAGATGTTAGAAAATTTATTAGAGATAATAAGCTTAATATTTCATCGGATGATTTAATTAGTGTTGGTATAAATGGAGGTAATAAATATCATATATATTTAGAAGATATTTTGACTAAAATATATGAAGAAGGTCTAACAAGTACTCAAGATTTAACAAAAATTTTATCAAAAAAACAAATAATTTTAGATGATTACGAAAAAGAATTGATAAAAAACTTCATTGAACCTAATTTAATAATTAATGAAGAAGAAACAAATGCTAAAATAGATAGTAATATACGAGCGTTGAAAAATAATACTATTGTTATAAAAAAAGGTGATTTCATTTTAAAAAAAGGTGATGAAATTACTGAAGGTAAATATGAGCAATTGAAACAATTAGGACTTGTTACGGGCTATGATAAAACGGTAAGTAATATATTTAAAATAATTTATACAATTATGATATCTATTGCTTTTTATATAGGTGGTAAAAAATATTTAAGTAAAAGTGTGAATTCTAAAGGATTTTATCCATCATTAATTTGTTTTAATTTGGTAAACTTTTTATACTTGCTAACTATTAGCAAATCAGAAACTTTATTGTACATAATACCTTTTGCAACTGTATCAATAATTTCTAGTATACTAACAAAAGATAAATTATTTTCTGCTATATTATCTACTATGACGGCTATTTTGTTAGCACCTAATCTAGAGTGGTTTATTGCAATGAACATTATTGCTATAGTTAGTATATACAATACATCAAAATTAACTAATAGAATGGAATTAGTAAAAAACGGATTTATTATAGGTGCAATGCAAGGAATATTTTCTATAATCTATTCTGTTGTGTATAACTATGATCTAAAAATATTGACAGTAATATTAAGTTTTTCACTGTTATCAGGATTTTTTACAGGTATGATTTGTCTTGGTATATTGCCATATTTTGAAAATGCATTTTCTATATTAACGGACATTAAATTACTTGAAACGGGAGATTATTCATCACCGTTATTAAAAAGATTATTGTTAGAAGCACCGGGTACATTTTATCACAGTATAATGGTAGGAGCATTAGCTGAGCAAGCAGCAGCAGCTATAGGAGCTAATCCTATACTTGCTCGTGTTGGTGCATATTATCATGATATAGGTAAATTAAAACGTCCAGTATATTTTGTAGAAAATCAAGGTGGATTACCTAATTTACATGATGAATTAAAGCCATCTCTTAGTGCATTATTATTAACATCACACCCTAAAGATGGATATATACTAGCTAAACAATATGGGTTACCTCAAGAAGTGTTAGATATAATAATAGAGCATCATGGGACAACTATGGTACAATATTTTTATTATAAGGCAGTAGAAACAGGAGAAAACATTAATGAAACAGATTTTAGATATGTAGGACCGCGACCTAGTTCTAAAGAATCAGCAATAGTTATGTTAGCTGATACTGTTGAAGCAGCTGTTCGTGCATCAAATGATAAGAGTAAAGAAGGTATAGAAAATACTATAAGATATTTGATTAAATACAAGATAGATGACAATCAGTTAAATAATTGCGATATAAAATTACAAGATATTGAAAAGATAGTGCAAGCGTTTTTAAAAGTTTTAAAAGCTGCATATCATGAGAGAATTCAATATCCTAAAATAGGTAGAAAATAGGGGAGATAAATGTTAGAATTAGATATAACATATGATGTAGATGAAGTAGAAGAATATTATGATGAAGATAAAATAAGAGAATATATTGAATTTATTATGAGAGAAGAAAAAAGTGATTTTGATAGCAAAACTTACTATATTTCTTTTATGTTAACAAATAATGAAGAAATTCATAAGATTAATAGGGAATATAGAAATGTGGATAGACCTACAGATGTAATTTCTTTTGCATATAATGAAACAGAAAATGTAGGACCTATTGAAGTTGTAGGCGATATTATAATATCAATTGATAAAGTAAGAGAGCAAGCAAGTGAATTTGGACATTCACAGGTGCGAGAATTCTTTTATTTATTAACACATGGAATGCTACATATACTAGGTTATGATCATATTAAAGATGATGAAAAGTTAATAATGCGTGAAAAAGAGGAAAGATATTTAAATAAATATGAGTACAAAAGATGATAAAAATAATAAGGAAAATAGGATAATTGAAAGTTTTAATCACTCTATAGAGGGTATAATACTTACTATTAAAAGTGAGCCTCATATGAAATTTCATATAGCATTAGCTTTTGTTATCATAATATTAGCGATGATATTTAACGTAAGTAAATCAGAATTACTTATATTGATATTAACAGTTTCACTAGTGTTTATAACGGAAATTATTAATACTAGTATAGAGAGAACTGTTGATTTAATTACAGATAAGTTACATCCTTTAGCTAAATTTGCAAAAGATGCTGCAGCAGGTGCTGTTATGGTAGCAGCTATTGCATCTATATTTGTTGGATATATAATTTTTTTTGATAAAATGTTAAATTTTGTAGTAACTACTCATAACATTGCAAGAATTACGGGAAGAATATCCAATATTTCTTTACTTATTATAGCATTATTATGTATAATAGTAGTTAGTGTTAAAGCTTATTTTAGAAAAGGAACAGCACTTGAAGGTGGTATGCCAAGCGGACATGCAACTTTAGCAAGTTCTATGGTTGTCATAGTTATGTTTATGACATATGATACAAGGATAATACTTTTAAGTTTTATACTTTATTTATTAGTTTGTCAAAGTAGAATAAAATCAGGGATACACACATTAAAAGAAGTTGTAGTTGGGAGTATTTTAGGATTTAGTATAACTTATATAATATTTTATACATTATTAAAACTAGGAAGAATATTTTAGGAGGAACAATGGAAGAAATTTTAGTATATGGTCATAGAAATCCAGATTCAGATGCCATATGTACAGCTATTGCATATGCAGAGCTTAGAAATTTAACAAATAAAAATTCAAATGAAAAAGCAGTTGCAGTTAGAATCGGAGAAGTTAATGAAGAAACAAAGTATGCACTTAACTATTTTGGTGTAGAAGCACCAGAATATGTTGAAAATGTAGCGGGTAGAAAGATAATAATGGTTGACCATAATGAAAGAACACAAACAGCTGATGGATTTGAACAAGCAAAAGTAATAGAGTTAATTGACCATCATAGAATAGCAAATTTTAAAACAGATGAACCATTACACGCAAGAGTTGAACCATATGGATGTACATCTACTATAGTTTGTGAAATTTACCAAGAAAAAGGGGTTACACCTAGTAAAAAAATGGCTGGAATGATGCTAAGTGCAATTATATCAGATACATTATTGTTTAAATCACCTACTTGTACACATCATGATGTAGATGCATGTAAATATTTAGCGGAAATTGCACAAGTAAATTTAAAAGAATATGGTATGGAATTACTAAAAGCTGGAACTAATTTATCTAGTAAAACAGAAGAACAAATACTTAATATGGACATGAAGATATTTGAATTAGAAAAAGGTAGATTTGGTATAGCACAAGTAAATACTGTAAATGAAGAGGACTTGTTAGCAAAAAAAGATAAATTTGTAGAAAAAATAGATGAAATGTTAGTTAATTTAAATTTAGAAGGATTTATGTTTGCTATAACAAACATTTTAACTAATAATTCAGTTGCAGTAGTTAGAGGAAACAGAGTAGATATATTAGAAAAAGCATTTGACAAAAAGGCTTTAGACGATGTGTTTAAACTACCAGGAGTTGTATCAAGAAAAAAACAAATGGTACCACCATTAACTAGAGCAGCAAGTAATTAAGCACGGCTATTTAACCGTGCTTTTTAATTTTGGATATATAAACATATATATTATATAAACTATATATTCTAAATTATGTATAGGATATATAAAATAGAATATACATTCAGAAAGTACTAATGGCAAAATACCTATTAGTATTTGTTTTTTATTTAATGATGTTTTTACATTTTCTATATATGATAGATTCATTAAAAATAGCAGTGATAAAATTCCTATAACCACTCCATCTAGTACAAAAGGTATAGGAACTCCTTTTATATATCTAAATGCTGAAAATAGAAGAGAAATTAATGCCATAACTAATAAATTACCACTAGTTAAACGTATAAATACTAACCCTATAATAAGTCCAAATACTACGTCACGTAATGTGTGAACACCTAATACTATTCTAGATAGAGCTACTAAAAAGGCTAATATGTATAGATAATTTTTTTTCAAACTATTAGCTAAATATCCATATACACTCATACTAGCTTGTGCATGTCCACTTGGAAACGAAAAACCAGTAGCACTAGACATTGCATATTTACTAGGATCTATATTTTTATATATCTGAAAGGGTCTTGATACAGAAAATACTAATTTACAAATTTGAGTTGCATTAGTTGCCATAAGTGTAGATTTAATTAATTTTAATCCATTTTTAGAGTTGTTCCAATAAATGATACAAATGACAAAAAATAGGAATTTAAAATCTCCCATAAATGTGATGATATCAAATATTTTTAAAAATCTTAGTGATTTTAATGTTGTTAATAAAAAATAATCCATAAATACTCCTAAATTAAAATGTTAATATATTATAACTTGATATGAGAAATTTCAAAATTATTAAATTACTTTTTGTTTTGGTGATATTTTTTGAAAAATAAGCTATAATACAAATATAGCAAATTTGTAGAGGGGATAATATGGAAAAAGAAAAATTAATGGATCAAATTAAAGGACAACTTATAGTTTCTTGTCAAGCACTTGAAGAAGAACCGTTATATGATAAAGATCGTTCAATTATGCCGTACATGGCAAAAGCATCACAAGAAGCTGGTGTAAAATGTATTAGAACTAATAGCATAAGAGATATTGTTGGAATAAAATCAAAAACTGGATTACCTGTAATAGGAATTATAAAAAAAATGTATCCACCATTTAGTCAACATATAACTGTAACTATGAGTGAAATTGATGAACTAGTTAAAGCTAATACTGATATAATAGCTCTAGATTGCACATTAAGAGAAAGACCAGATGGGCTTAGCATAAATGAGCATATAAAAAAGATAAAGGAAAAATATCCAAATGTATTATTGATGGCAGATATTTCTACGTTAGAGGAAGGTATAAATGCGTATAAAGCAGGTGTTGATTTTGTTGGAACAACTCTTAATGGATATACACCATATACCAAAGATGATATGGGGCCTAATTTTAAATTAGTTGAAAATTTAGTTAAAGCAATACCTATTCCAGTTATAGCTGAAGGAAGAATACATACTCCAGAACAAGCAAAAAAAATGTTAGAACTAGGAGCATACGCAGTTGTAGTAGGAGGAGCAATAACAAGACCATTAGAAATAACTAATAGATTTTTAGAAGGAATGGGGTTAAAATGAATATTTTATGCTTTGATATAGGTGGAACAAGTATAAAATATACTTTATTTAAAAATGAAAATTTAAAAAATATAGAAGTTTTATCTGAAAAAACAAGTAATAATATTTTAAAACAAGTTATAAATATAATAGAAAGATATGAAAATATTGATGCAATTGGTATATCTAGTGCTGGAGTTATAGATAATATTCAAGGCAAGGTAATATATTCAGGACCTACTATACCTAATTATATAGGAACTGAACATAAAAAAGAAATAGAAAAAAGATTTAATATTCCATGTTTTGTTGAAAATGATGTAAATTCAGCTGCATATGGAGAATATGTAGATAATAACTATGAAGGTCCTTTATTTTGAATGACTGTTGGTACAGGTGTTGGTGGAGCTGTTATTATAAACGATAAAGTTTATACAGGAGCTTCTTTTTCAGCTTGTGAAATAGGATATATGCCATTAAAAGGAGGATGTTATCAAGATATAGCTTCTAGCAAGTTTTTAACAGATACTGTAAGTAAAAAAATAGGAAGAAAAGTAGATGGTATTTATGTTTTTGAAAATGCTAAAAAAGGAGATGAAATTTGCCTAGATAGCATAGATGAAATGGTAGATAATTTATCTTATGGTATAGTAAATATAATATATATTTTAAATCCTAAAACCATAGTTATAGGTGGTGGAATAACAGCACAAAGGGATATTTTAGAGCCACTAATAATTAAAAAAGTTAATGAAAAATTGATAGATAAAAAATTTATTACAGATATTAAACTTGCAACATTAGAAAATATGGCAGGTCTTTACGGGATTTACTATATTACTAGAAAGGGAATAAAATGAAATACGATTTAGAAAAATTTAAAGGAATTTTTATGGCACTTTACTCAGCATATGACGATAATGGAAATGTTTCATAAGAAAGAGCTAAGCAATTAACTCGTTATTATATACAAAAAGGTGTTAAAGGTCTTTATGTTGGAGGCTCATCAGGTGAGGGAATTTTGCAAAATGAAAATGAGCGTAAATTAATGTTAGAAGCTGTAATGAGTGAAGCACGTGGGAAATTAACAGTTATAGCTCATATAGGTTCAAATTCAACTGTTGAATCAGTAAGGTTAGCAAAACATGCGAAGAGTCTTGGAGTTGATGCAGTATCTTCTATTCCATGTGTATATTATGGATTTTCACCTAAAGCTATACAAAGACATTGGGAAGAAATGATAAATGCTACAGATTTGCCGTTCATAATTTACCATATACCTCAAACAACAAGATTTAATTTACATATGAGTTTATTTGAACATATGGCTTCAAATGAAAAAGTAATAGGAATTAAATGTTCTAGTGAAAGCACCTTTGAATTGCAACAATTTAAATATCATGGAACAAGGGTAAAAAATGGAGAATTTATTGTATTTAATGGACCAGATGAACAATTTGTAGCAGGACGTATGATAGGTGCAGATTCAGGTATAGGTGGAACATATGGAGTTATGCCTGAGTTATTTATGAAATTAGATGAATTAATTAAAAATAATGAAATAGAAAAAGCACGTGAATTACAAAATGAAGTAAATGAAATAATATGTAAGCTTTTATCAGGACCGTCTTTATACGGAGTATGTAAATATATATTAGAATTGAGAGGAATAAAGACTGGTAGTCCAAGACTTCCTATGTTACCTATAGAAACTGATGAACAAAAAGAATTCTGTTCAAAAATTAATGATTTAATTAATGATACAATAAAAAAATGGAAATAATAGCTAGTATACAACTAGCTATTTTTAATTGCTAAAAAAAGGTTGACAATGATTTTAAAAAATGGTAATATATTTGAGTAAATGGGCAGATGTCCGAACTGGCTAAGGAACCGGTCTTGAAAACCGGCGAAGGTGTGAAAGCCGTCTGGGTTCGAATCCCAGTCTGCCCGCCATGGTGAAGTGTTAGAGTGGCCGAATATGCTCCCCTGCTAAGGGAGTGTCCAAGTAATATTGGACCGAGGGTTCAAATCCCTCCTTCACCGCCATTATGTGCTTCTAGCTCAATGGATTAGAGCGTCTGGCTACGGACCAGAAGGTT
>CABURZ010000021.1 GCA_902494065.1 uncultured Sneathia sp.
CCCTTTAATCCTAAATGATTATATGCTTTCTCTGTTACTACACGTCCTCTACTTGTTCTTTTTATTAAACCATTTTTTACTAAATATGGCTCATAAACTTCTTCTACAGTTCTTTTATCTTCGCCTAAAAGTAGTGATAACGTTTCAAGTCCTACAGGTCCTCCGTTATAGTTTTCAATTATTTTAATTAAAATTCGTCTATCCATAGAATCTAATCCATATTCATCAATTTCTAGCATTTTTAAAATACCTTCTACAGACTTTTTATCTATTATACCTTCTCCTTTTATCATAGCATAATCTCTTGCACGTTTTAATAATCTATTTGCAAGTCTTGGTGTCCCTCTACTTCTTTTTGCCATTATTTCAATTGCATCATCTTCATAGTCTATACCTAGTATTTTAGCACCACGTTTTATTATTCTGCTTAATTCATCTATAGTATAAAATTCCATCCTATGCGATACACCAAATCTATCACGTAATGGCTTAGATAGTTTACCTGCATTAGTTGTAGCTCCTATTAACGTAAAACTAGGTAAATCTATTCTTATACTTTTAGCTCCATGACCTTTACCTATTAGTATATCAATTTCCCCATCTTCCATAGCAGGATACAATATTTCCTCAACACTTGTACTTAACCTATGTATTTCATCTATAAATAGAACATCTCCGTCTTCTAGACTTGTTAATATAGAAGCTAGATCTCCTGATTTTTCTAGTACAGGCCCTGAAGTTATTTTTATATTCTTATGCATCTCATTTGCAACTACATATGCAAGAGATGTTTTACCAAGCCCAGGTGGTCCATATAGAAGAATATGATCCATAGATTCATTTCTCATTTGTGCTGCTTTGATATAAAGTTTCATAGCTTCTTTCAAATTTTCTTGTCCTATGTAATCATCAAATGTTTTGGGTCTAAGGTTATTTATACTATTATCTTCAATATGTTCTGACAAATCAGTGAATCTATCTTCATTTATCATTTAAATACTCCTATCAAAAGTTATAACAATCTTATCCTTTTTATTTTCATTTTCTTTTATTACTATTTTATCTTTGCTAATTTGACCATATTTTTTTTGTAAATCTTTACCATATCTATTTAACAATACTAAAGTTTTACTTACTTTATCTTTTTTATAAGTTTCAGTATTGCCTATATTAACTTTAATATTATTCACATTTATTATATCATTTATCTTATGCACCACAGTCTTTAATTCTTGATTTTTCAATTCATATTGTATTTCTTTTCTATTAAGGTTACTGTTATTAGTTACTAAATTTGCAACATAAATCTTATTAGGCATTCCCTTGTTTTTTTTAGAATCTCCAATAAAATATGTAAAATTAAGTCCTATAGTATTACCGTTTTTAAAATATGTTTTAAGATCGTCTATATCTGGTTTAAATTCCCTTTTATAAATTGCATCTATTGATAAATTATCTTTTTTAGTAATACTAAATTTTGATTCTGATAAATTTGCATCATTATTTGCTAAATTACATATAGCAACTAAAAAACTAAGCATAAGAAATATTCTTTTCATAATTTCTCCTATATGTCTAATACATCCCCAACTGTATCTAATAAATTATTTAATAACGCCATTCTATTATTTAAAATTTTGTTATTTTCAACATTTATTTTTACATTGTCAAAAAAACTATTTATTACATTTTCTTTATTTAACAGTGTATCGATTTTACAAGAAAATTCTTTATTTTTTAATTCATTTAAAAGATTATACAAGTCTTTTTCTTGTGAATTTTCAAATAAATTTTCATCTAATTCATTATTCTTATTATTCTTAACTATATTTTTTATACGTTTTATAACATTTATTAAATCATTAAATTTATCTGTTTTTTCTAATGTCTTCAATTTATCTAACTTTTGTAGTAATAGATTAAAGTTTGTTTCTGTTCCTATTACATAAGAAATCAATTCTTTTGAGTAGTTTTCTTGTAGTACATTTTCTAATCTTTTTTTGAAATATTGTATATATTCTTCTAGTGAATTAGAGTACAATACTTTCTTTTTAGAACTAAATATTTCGTACGCTTTTTTTATTAACTGTACATAATCAACATCTAATTTTTTATTTATAGCTAATAAACAAATACCTTGCGTTGCACGACGTATTGCAAAAGGATCTTTTGATCCTGTTGGTTTTAAACCTACGCAAAAAGCTCCTATACTAGTGTCTAATTTATCACAAATTCCCGCTATTGTACCTTGTATAGTTTCTGGCAATCTATCATTTTGAAATCTTGGCAAATAATGTTCTTCTATTGCAGTAGATACTTTTTCGTTTTCTCCACTTTTTCTTGCGTAGATACATCCCATCATACCTTGTAGTTCTGTAAATTCTTTTTCATTTATTACATTAGTTACAAGATCTGCTTTTGCCAAATATATAGCTCGTAAAGTATCATCATCTGCATTTAAAAATTTTGCAATTTCAATAGATCTTTGCATCTTTTCATAAATTGTACCCATATCTTTTTGAAACATTACATTTTTTAATTTTTCTACATTAGAACTAAAGTCTACTTTTAAATCTTCATCAAAGAAAAATTTCGAATCAGCTAATCTTGGGATAATTACTTTTTCATTTCCTAATTTTACACTTTCTGAATATTCTGGTGCATTTCTAATTACAACAAAATTATTTGATAATCTTCCATCATTAAATCTTACTGGGAAATATCTTTGATGTGTTTTCATTGTAATAGTTATTAAATCTTCTGGTAACTCTAAATAACTTTCGTCAAAACTACCTAAAATTGCATAAGGATATTCAACTAAGTTAACCACTTCAGATAAAAGCTTTTCATCTATTTGTGTTTTTCTATCACTTTTATCACAATTTTTATGTATACTATCCAAAATCATTTGACGTCTTTTATCATGATTTGCTACAACATAATTTTCTAATAAAAGCTTTTCATAATTAGATATATCATCTATAACTATCTCTTGTAAACCAAATACACGCATACCTCGTGTAATATTGCAAGCTTTAATACCTTCAAATTCAAAATCAACTATTTTTTTATCTAGCATTGCAACTATCCATTTAATTGGACGTACAAACTTAAATTCATGCATTCCCCATTTCATAGTTTTTTCAAATTCTAGACTCTTTAATGCTTTTTCTAGAATACTAGGTAATATTTCTATAGTATTTTTACCTTTAACAAACTTTTTTATTTGTACATATTTTGAATTATCTTTATCTATAACTGTGTAATCTTGAACACCATTGGATTTTAAAAATCCTAGTAACGCTTTTGTAGGTTCTCCATTTTTAATTGCAACTGCTAAATTAGGACCTATTTTTACTTCATTTAAATCTTCTTGAATTTCACTTAATCCATTTATTACAAAAGATAATCTTCTAGGTGTACTAAAAGAAGTTATATTCTCGTATTTTATTCTATTTTGTTTCAATTCATTTTCAACATTATTCTTTAATGCTTTTTCTGATATATCCACATATCTTGATGGTAATTCTTCAACTCCTAATTCAAATAAAAATTTCATTATTTTTCTCCTTTTTTTAGCAATGGAAATCCTAGAGCTTTTCTATTCTCTACAAAAATTTCTGCACATTTTTTAGCTAGATCTCTTACTCTTAAAATATATGACATTCTCTCAGTTGTTCCTATAGACCCTCTAGCATCTAAATTATTAAATGTATGTGAGCATTTAAGTACATAATCATATGCAGGTAATACCAGCTTATGTTCTAGACAATTTTTTGCTTCTTTTTCATACATATCAAATAATTTAAAATTCATTGCACTATCACTTACTTCAAAGCTATATTTAGACATTTCATATTCATATTGGAATCTTCTCTCACCATATTTAACACCATCTGCCCATTCTAGATCATAAACATTATCCTTGTTTTGTAGGTAAAGTGCTATTCTTTCTAATCCATAAGTTATTTCAACTGGTGTTATTTCAACTTCAAGACCTCCTACTTGTTGAAAATATGTAAATTGAGTTATTTCCATACCGTCAAGCCAAACTTCCCAACCAAGTCCCCATGCTCCTAATGTTGGTGATTCCCAATTATCTTCAACAAATCTTACATCATGTTCTGATAAATTTATACCTAATGCTTCAAGACTTTTTAAGTATAATTCTTGTATATTTTCTAAAGACGGCTTTATTAAAACTTGAAATTGATGGTGTTGATAAACTCTATTAGGATTTTGTCCATATCTTCCATCTTTAGGTCGTCTAGAAGGTTCTACATAACAAACTTTCCACGGTTCAGGTCCTAATGACATTAAAAATGTATCTGGATTAAATGTTCCAGCACCTGTTTCAACGTCATACGGGTTAGATAATACACACCCTTGATCACCCCAATATTTTTGCAAAGTCAATATTATATTTTGAAAAGTCATTTTTTCTTACTCCTTCTTATTATATATGAGATTATAATCAAATATACTCCTAAATGTATATATACATCAGCAAAATTAAATACAAATTGCCATACACTTCTAAAATCAAGCATATCTATTACATATCCCCTAAAAAATCTATCTATCATGTTACCTAATGCACCTGAGATTATAAACACAACTCCTAATTTTGTTAAAGAAGAATATTTATTAAAATTCTTTAACTCTGTCACATAAATATATATTATTAATATCGTACTAATTATTGTAAATTCTCTTATATGTCCTTGAAATATTCCAAATATTCCACCATAATTTTCAACATAGGTAAGCCTAAAAAAATTACCAAAAATATGCATTGAATAACCTATAATCCTATTTGCTAAACTTTGCATGGCACTTTTTGTTAACTGATCTATTCCTAGAAGTAAAAAGATTACAAGAAGATAAATTGTATTTTCTTTATTCTTCATTTAGTTCTCCATTTTCTTTCATAAGTCTTAAAACTTCAGCATCACGTGGTGTTACTTGTCCAAACTCAGTTGTATTAGTATGTTCACTATATTTCCAACATCTTTGACATTTTTCACCTAAAGCTCTTACTATTTTTATACTTATTCCTTCTATTTCAGTTTTATCTAATTCTTCATTAGAATACTCAATTTGTGATACAAGGAATATGTCTGATAAATCCCAATCTGAATATTCTATTACAAATTCATACTCAGGATTTTTTATATTTAATACCACTCTTGCATCTAATGATAGTCCTATAACTCCATTTTGTCTTAATTCTTCTATTTTTTTATTAACTTCTTTTCTTAATACAGATAATTTTCTCCATTTTTCTTCTAATTTGTCATCTATATATTCTTCATTTACCTTTATCCACGAAGTTAATAAAACACTTTCCTTATCTTTTAATTCTTCTGGCATCTTAGCCCAAATTTCTTCAGCTGTAAATGACAATACTGGTGATATAACACGAACCAAGACTTTTAAAATTTCAGCTAACACTGTTTGTGCTGATCTTCTCTTTTGTGAACTATGATATTCACAATATAGTCTATCTTTTATAATATCTAGATAAAATGATGACATTTCTATTATACAAAAATATGAAATTTCTTGAAATATGTTGTAAAATTCAAAATTATCATATAATTTTTCTAACTTTTTCTTTAATCTTTCTAATTTATTTATTGCCCATTTATCTATTTCTAGCATTTCGCTATATTCTACTTTATCCTCATTGTAGTTAAAATCATAAATGTTACCTAATAAATATCTTGCTGTATTACGAATTTTTCTGTATGAATCTGAAGTTCTATTTAAAATATCTTCAGATAATCTTACATCTTCTCTATAATCAACAGAAGAAACCCATAATCTCAATATATCTGCACCATATTTTTCTATAACTTCATTTGGAACAATAGTATTACCTATTGATTTACTCATTTTTCTACCTTGACCGTCATTTACAAATCCATGTGTCAATATTTGATTGTATGGTCTATCTTTTGTACTTGCTATTGAAGTAAGAAGTGATGATTGAAACCAACCTCTGTGTTGATCTGATCCTTCTAAGTAAAGATCAACTGGTCTATCATATCCTCTTTGAACTACTACTGCTCTATGAGAAACTCCTGAATCAAACCAAACATCTAGTATACTTTTTTCTTTTCTTATTTCTTCATCTTCCAAATCATATTTTTCTAATAAATCTTTACCTATTAACTCTTTAGCATCGTATTTCCACCAAACATCTGTTCCTTCTTTTTCAACTAAAGATATTATTCTATCCATGATATCACTGTGATAGATTATTTCATTTTTCTTATTATAGAAAATAGGAATAGGTACTCCCCATACTCTTTGTCTTGAAATAGTCCAATCTGGTCTTACTTCCAACATAGCACGTATTCTATTTTTACCCCATTCTGGATAAAATTTAATATCATCTAATATTTTTAATGCATTTTCTCTTATATCACTATCTGCAATGTTTATAAACCATTGTTCTGTCGCACGATATATTACAGGTTTCTTACTTCTCCAGTCATGTGGATATGAGTGAGTTATTTCTTCATAAGCTAAAATGTGTCCACTGTTAGTTAAATCTTCAACTATTTTCTTTTCTGCTTTTTTGTAGAATAATCCTTCATATTTCCCTGCTTCAAAAGTCATATGCCCTCTATCGTCTACTGGAGATAATACACCAATATTATACTTATTACCTACTATAAAGTCATCTACCCCATGACCTGGTGCAGTATGTACACAACCTGTACCTGCATCATTAGTTACATGATCTCCTAATATAACTAAACCTTCTCTATCAAAAAATGGATGTAAGTAATGTACTTTTTCTAAAAGTGCACCTTTAAACTCTTTAATTAATTCATAATTTAATTTCATCTTAGAAAATGATACTTCTGCCAAATCTTTTGCTACAATTAAATTCCCTTTTTCTGTCTTATATAATCCATAATCAAAATCTTTATTTAAAGATATTCCTAAATTAGCTGGTAATGTCCATGGAGTTGTTGTCCAAATAACAATACTAGCATTATCAATACCTAATTTTTCCAATCCATCATCTAACAATTCCATTTTTACATAAATTGCAGGTGATGTAACATCTTTATATTCAATTTCTGCTTCTGCTAATGCTGTTTGAGTTGTTGGTGACCAATAAACTGGTTTAAGTCCTTTAAATACATATCCATTTTCATAAATTTCTTTAAATACTCTTAATTCTTCTGCTTCAAATTCTGGTTTTAATGTAATATATGGATTATCAAAATCTCCCATTACTCCAAGTCTTATAAAATCTTTCTTTTGTTTTTCTACTTGTTTTAATGCATATTTTTTACATTCAGCACGAAGTTCAAGTACACTCATATTAGCTACTTTTTCACCTTTTTCTTGAATAATTTTCCATTCTATAGGTAGTCCATGTGTGTCCCAACCAGGTATATATGGTGCATGAAATCCTTGCATTCTTTTATATTTTAATATTATATCTTTTAATATCTTATTAATCGCATGACCTACATGTATATCTCCATTTGCGTATGGAGGTCCATCATGTAAGAAAAATACTGGTTTTGTTTTATCTTCTATAGATTTTTCATATATATGTGCTTTTTGCCAATCTCTTAATTGTAGCCCTTCTTTTTGAGCTAAATTTGCTTTCATTTTAAAACTTGTTTTAGGTAAATTAAGTGTTTTTGAATAATCTTCCATTAATTAACTCCTTTTCTTGATAATGTTACTCTATGTCTAACTTTATCTAAACTTAATACTCTTACTTTAATAATTTGACCAACTGCTAATACTTTGGTTGGATCAGACACAAATTTTTCTGATAATTCAGATATATGTATCATAGCATCATTTTTTAATCCTATATCTACAAATACACCAAATTTTGTTGCATTTCTAACAGTTCCCTCTAAAAGCATTCCTTCTTTTAAATCGTCCATAGTTAAAATATCTGATTTTAATATAGGCATAGCAAATTCTTCCCTTGGATCACGTCTATCTTTTAGTAGTGCACTATATACATCTTTAATAGTTTCAACACCATAATTTAGTGAAGTCATTTTAGATAAAATAGCCTTTTCTCCTAGATTAGATAATTTTTGACGAATTTGTCTATAATCATTTCTAAATTCTTCTTCAGTAGCATCTACTAATTTTAATATTTCTCTTGCTAATTTATATGATTCAGGGTGAATTATAGTATTATCTAGTGGATTAATAGAATCGGGTATAACAACAAATCCTGCCATTTGTTCAAACGCCTTTGCTCCCAATCCTTTAACTTTTTTCAATTCTTCTCTTGATTTAAAATTCCCATTTTCTTTTCTATAATCAACTATATTTTTTGCAATATTAGATTTTACACCTGAAACATAACTTAAAAGTGCAAATGATGCAGTATTTAAATTTACTCCAACACTATTAACTATTTTTTCTATAGTTTCACTTAGTTTTAATTCTAATTGTTTTTGATTTACATCGTGTTGATACATCCCAACTCCTATAGACTTAGGATCTATTTTAACTAATTCAGATAATGGATCTTGTACTCTTCTAGCTATTGAAATAGTACCACGTACAGTTACATCTAGTTTAGGAAATTCTTCTGCTGCTAATTTAGAAGCTGAATACACAGATGCTCCTGCTTCATTTACTATTATATACTTGCACTTTAATCCTTTTATACTTTCTGCAACAAAACTTTCTGTTTCACGTGATGCTGTTCCATTACCTATTGCTATTATATCAACATCATATTCCTTTATATATTTCAAAAGTTTTATTCTTGATTTTTCTAAGTTAGCTTCACTATGAGCACCTTTTACAGGATATATAACATCAGATGTAACAAAAAATCCATCTTTAGATATTACTGCTAATTTACAACCTGTTCTAATCCCTGGATCTAACCCCAATATTGTCTTGTTATATATAGGTGGTTGTAGTAAAAGTGCTTCAAGGTTAGTTGAAAAAATATTTATTGCTTCAATATCAGATCTTGAAGTCAGTATACCTCTTACTTCATTTTCTATTGAAGGAAATAACAATCTATCATAGCTATCTTGTATAACATTCATTAAATTTTCTTTCATACTTAAACTTGCTTTTTTAAAAAAATGATTATATAAATATCTAAATATTTTTAATTTTTCATCTTCGTCAAAGTCTATACTAACTTTTACGATTTTTTCTTTTTCTGCACGATTTATTGCTAATATCTTATGTGATGCTATACCTTTTACATTATCTTTAAAATCATAGTAATTAGAGTATACTAGTCTTTCATCTAGTT
The DNA here is from genome assembly GCA_902494065.1 of uncultured Sneathia sp. Lineage (GTDB taxonomy): Bacteria > Fusobacteriota > Fusobacteriia > Fusobacteriales > Leptotrichiaceae > Sneathia. The sequence continues at coordinate 9,281 of CABURZ010000021.1, forward strand.
CTTTATTTTTTTCTATTATTTTTGAGCATATTATTCCACTAGATAAAGTTTTTTCTCTAACATATTCTCTTAAACTTACAGTTTCCGACAAATCTTGTGCTAAAATCAAATATGCTAAATTTACAGCTTCTTCTTCATTTTCTACTTCTTCTGTTATATATTTTTTAGCTTCAATAAATAGATTATCTAAAGTCAAGCCATGTAAAATTTGTTTTGATAAAGGTTCAAGACCCTTTTCTTTAGCTATATCTGCTTTTGTTTTCTTTTTCTTTTTGTATGGTAAATATATATCTTCAACCTTTTGCAAAACATTAGCTTGTAATATTTGATTTTTTAACTCTTCTGTTAATTTACCTTGCTCATCTATTAATCTTATTACTTCTTCTTTTCTTTTTTCTAAATTTTGTTCATATGTAATTTTTTCTATAATATCTCTTATTTGTTCCTCGTTAAGTCCTCCTGTAACTTCTTTTCTATAACGAGAAATAAATGGAATTGTTGCACCTTCTGAATATAGTTTAAATGTATTTTCTACATTTTTATTTGGGATTTCTAAAATACTAGATACCCTATTTATTATTTCTTCCACACGTCCTCCTAAATGTATAACTTTTACAAGGTATTGTACCATATATTCTAACTTTTTTAAAGTCCTAGAATACGTGTTAAACTTATTTAAATAAGTATATATAAAATTTATATTGTAATTATACTATTCCGCGGTATACTAAATTGTAAAGTAGAAGTGATATATATGAAAAAAATGAAAGGGTTTGCGATGAAACGTATTGGCGAGGTAGGATTTATTGAAAAAGAAATACCTTACTGTGGTCCTAATGACGCTATAATTAAACCTTTAGCTCTAGCTCCATGTACTTCTGATATACATACGGTATATAGCGGTGGAGTTGGTGAAAGATTTGACATGATTTTAGGTCATGAAGCTTGTGGAGTAGTTGTAAGTGTTGGAGAATGTGTAAAACATTTTAAACCTAGTGATAAGGTATTAGTTACAGCTATAACTCCTGAATGGAACTCCCTTGAAGCTCAAAATGGATTTAGTATGCATTCTGGTGGTATGCTTGCAGGTTGGAAATTTTCTAATATAAAAGATGGGGTCTTTGCAGAATATTTTCATGTAAACGATGCTGATGGAAACTTATGCATCATGCCTAAAGGTATGGATTATGGAGTTGCATGTATCCTACTTTTTATTTGTGTCAGCAGTGATGACACAAATTGCTTAATTAATTATACTATATTTTTTTCTACTTTGTAAAATAGAAAAGTGCATAAATTACTTATACACTTTATTTATTTAATCTTGAATATATTTTATTAAATTCAAAAATTTTCTTTGCATTTTCATCTGTCAAATATTTTTCATCTAATCTAAATGTCCAGTTACCTAATGTTGATGGTAAATTCATCCTATAATCATTATTTAATCCAAAAAAGTCTTGTATTTGAGTTATTGCAATATTAGCTACACTACTCCATGCAGCACGCATTATACCCCAATTATATCCTTCTTCTTCTGTTAAATTCAAATATCTTCTTGCAAATTCTAATTCACGAGAATCTTTTTTACATTCTATCCATCCTTGTAATGTATCACTATCATGTGTACTACAATATACTGTCCAATTTCTCTCAATATTATGTGGTAAAAAGTCACTTTCATTGTCTGGATCAAATGCAAATTCTAAAACTTTCATTCCTGGAAATCCTGTATCATTTCTAAATTTTACTACTTCTTTAGTTGTATATCCTAAATCTTCTGCTATAATTTTAATGTTGCCTAATTTATTCTTTATTTCGTTAAATAACTCTATGCCAGGTCCTTTTACCCAACTACCTGGAGCTGCAGTCTTACTTCCTTTAGGTATAGCCCAATATGATTCAAAGCCTCTAAAATGATCAATTCTCAACACATCTACTAGTACTAAGTTTTTCTTTATTCTATCTACCCACCATGAATAATTATCTTTTTTCATATATTCAAAGTTGTATGTTGGATTTCCCCAAAGTTGACCTCCTTCAGAAAATGCATCTGGTGGACAGCCTCCAACTAAATCAAGGTTAAACTGAATTTTATCTGCCCAAACATCGCACGAGTCTTCAGCACAATATATAGGCATATCTCCTATAATCTCTATACCTTTTGAATTTACATATTTTTTTAGATTTAGGTATTGATTAAAAAATTCATATTGCATGAAATATTGAAAATCTATTTGTTCTTTAAGTACTTCTTTGTACTTTTGCATTGAAGAAGCTTTTCTTTCTTTTATATCTTCTTCCCATTCATACCATGGTTTCCCATTAAAATGTTCTTTTAATGCCATAAATAACGCATAATCATCTAGCCATTCTTTATTTTTCTCAACAAATTCATTTAATTTTGATTTCTCATTGAATCTTTCAAATGCTTTTTTTAATACCTTATATCTATTTAAATATAGTTTACCATAATCAACTTTTAATTTATCTTCCCCAAAGTCTATTGTATCGTATTCTTCTTTTTTCAATAATCCCTTTTCAAATAAAATATCTAGGTCTATAAAATATGGATTACCTGCAAAAGATGAAAAAGATTGATATGGTGAATCTCCATAACTTGTAGGTCCTAATGGTAAAATTTGCCAAAAGTGAAATCCTGCTTTTTTTAGAAAATCACAAAATTCATATGCTTTTTTCCCGAATGTTCCTATTCCGTATTTTGATGGTAGTGAAGAAATATGCATTATAACACCGCTTTTTCTATCTGTATTAATTGCTTTATAATCATATTCTTTATCTATCATTTTCCCTCCTCAATTATATATGCTTCAATTACTGCATGATTATTATTCATTTTTTGATTTTCTATTTTAGATATTAAAAGCTCACAAGCAGTTTTTCCTAATTTATCTACATTTATCTCTACCGTTGAAAACTTATAATTTGAAAATCTTCTAATATATGTATTATTAAATCCAGTAACTTTTATATCTTCTTTTTTTAAATCTTTACATGCTTTTAAACTAGCTATTGCTAGTATATCATCTGTAGTAACAATAGCTTCTATTTGTATATTTTCTTTCAAAAATTTTTTTATCAATTCATAGGCATGATCAACATCAAATAAAGATTCTAGTACATATTCCTTTTTTATGCTTTTTTCATTCAATGCTTTTTTATACCCAATATATCTATAGTTTGTAACTTTTAAATCTTTAGGCCCCCCTAGAAAACAAATGTTTTCTCTACCTTGATCAATTAAGTTTTTTGTCATTGTATATGTTGCCTTAACATTATCGTTATCCACCCATATATATTTATCTGTATTATTTGGCGTACCTATTATAGAAAATGGAACATTTAAATTATATAAATACTCTAATATGCTTTCATCATTATACGCACGCAAAAATATCAGTCCATCTACTCTTCTACTTCCAACCAAAAACTTAATATATTCTTTTTCTTCTTTTTCGTTATTAGCATGAATATACAAAGTATAATATTTATTTTGTATTAAACAATCACTAATACAACTTAATACTTCCGAGAAGAAATTATTAGATAGCGGATCTATATCGTGAGAATTTAATACCACCCCTATAATTTTTGTACTATTTTTAGTCAAACTTTGTGCTGTTGAATTAGGGATATAGTTCATTTCATCTATTATTTTTTGAACTTTTTCTTTAGTATCTATGCTAATAAGAGGGCTATCAGCTATAACTCTTGAAACTGTTGCTGTACTAACTTGTGCAATTTTTGCAACATCAGCTAAAGTCACTCTATCCACTTTTTACTACTCCTATATTCTATTTCCTTCTTCATTGAAGTAATGAAGTGCTTCTGTTTCAAATGTAAAATGATGTGTTTCTCCAACTTGATACTTATAATAACTTGGAACTGTAATTATTAATTGTGTATCATCCTCTAATTTTACATATAAAGCTTTTTCTTTACCTAACATTTCTATAACATCGATTTTTGCTGTTATACTATTTTCATTATTTCCTTCACTTAAAAATCTTTCACTTCTTATACCTACTGTAACTTTTTGTCCTTCATAAGCTTTTATTCTTTCTTCTGGATTAATTTCTACTACTCCACTATTACTTACAAATTTTCCATTTTTAATAGTTCCCTCTATTACATTCATAGTAGGTGATCCTATAAATTTAGCAACAAATAAATTAGCTGGTTTATTATAGAATTCTTCTGGTTTACCAAATTGTTGAATTACACCTTTATCTAATAAACAAATTTTTGTACCCATAGTCATTGCTTCTGTTTGGTCGTGTGTTACATAAATTGAAGTTGTACCTAAACTTTGGTGTATTCTTACTAATTCAACTCTCATGTGTTCTCTTAATTTTGCATCTAAGTTAGATAATGGTTCGTCCATTAAGAATACTGCTGGTTTTCTAACTATAGCACGTCCTAGTGCAACCCTTTGTCTTTGCCCACCTGAAATATCTGATGGTTTTGAGTATAAATATTTTTCTATTTGTAATATTTTAGCCGCTTCTAGTACTCTTTCATGTATTATTCTTTTATCCATTTTTCTCATAGCTAATGAGAAAGCCATATTATCATAAACTGTCATATGAGGATATAGGGCATAGCTTTGGAATACCATAGCTATATTTCTATCCTTTGATGCAACTTTATTCATTAATTTCCCATTAAATAAAAGTTCACCTTCAGTAATTGAGTTTAATCCTGCTATCATTCTAAGTAATGTTGATTTTCCACAACCAGATGGTCCTAATATTATACAGAAATCTTTGCTTTCTATTTCAAGATTTATATTTCTTATAGTAAATTCTTCTCTACCTTCATATTTTTTACCAATATTTTTCAATTCTACTTTCATATATTTCTATCCTTTCACTGATCCACTTGATAAACCTGAAACTAATTGTTTTTGTAGGATTATAAACAATAGCACTATAGGTATGGCTGTTAATAATCCACCTGCAGCAAATACAGGTTCTAGTTTTGTTCTTTCATCACCTATTAATGTAAATAATCCTGCTGCTAATGTATAACTCTTTGGTGAAGTTAACAATACTTTAGGTAATAGATAATCCATAAATGGACCTATAAATGACCAAAGAGCAATTATTGCTATCATAGGTTTTGCAATAGGTAATATTATTAGTCTATACACTTGCATATTTGAGCAACCTTCCATTTTAGCTGCTTCATCTAATTCTACTGAAATTGAATCTATATATCCTTTAAGTATAAAGGTATTACCTGCAACTCCTCCTATAGAATATATTAATATTAACATCATAGTTCTTGTGAAAAGTGGAAATATAGCTTCAACTATTGAATGTATTGTGTAATATGCTGCAATTCCAGCAAAAGCTGGTATTACTTGTATAAGCATTATTCCCATAAGTGAGCCTTTTTTACCCTTAAATCTAAATCTTGAATATACATACCCTGTGTAACTTACTATTATTAAAGTAATTATCGCAGTTAATGTAGCTATAACTATAGTATTTACTACCCATCTTAAGAATAGTGTTTGCTTAAACAAAATTTCAAATTGTTTAAATGAAAATTTAAAATCTGAACCTACTATTATATACTTTGATTGAAGTCCATTAAATGAAGATACTACCATAATCAATAATGGAGTTATGATCAACAATGCCCAAATAATAAGTATTATATAGCTTATAGTCAACCCTATCTTACCTGAAAGTGTTAAAGGTGGCTTATCTGATAAATATAAATTAGAATTTTTCATTTTTTTATTTGCCATTATTTTTCCTCCTTAAACGCTTTAGAATTCTTAAATCCTATATAAGCAAATACCATTAATCCTAGTGATATAAATATTGTAATTGCTGCTCCTATTGATTGATATTGCTTTTCTATAGTTAATTTATATATATATGATATAAGTAGATCTGTACTTCCAGCTATATTCCCAAATTTACTTGGATCAAATGGCCCTCCACCATTAAATAAGTAAATAATAGAGAAGTTATTAAAGTTAAATGTATATTGCCCTATAAGTAGTGGTGCTGTTTGGAATAACACTAAAGGTAGTGTAATTTTACTTAATTTTTGCCATCCTGTAGCTCCATCAATTTCTGCTGCTTCATATAAATCAGCTGGTATTCCTTGTAAGACTCCTGTTGATAGTAGGAATATATATGAACTTCCAAGCCATGTTTGCAAGAAAATTAAAGCAACTCTAGTTAAATTAGCATTATTTTTTATAGCCCAAGTTCCACCAAAAATTGATTCTAATAATTTAGTTATTTGTCCATTAGATGATGACATAATACTAAAGAACATTATTGTTATAAATGCAGGAACTGCCCACGGCAATAGATAAATTGTTCTAATTAGTCCCTTACCTTTTATTCTATCATTATGTGCTAATAGTGCTAACATAAATCCTACACCTATTGAAAGTGTACTAGAACCTAATGTCCAAATAATTGTCCATCCTAATATTAACCAGAATGGTCCTCCTGCAATTCCTTTACCTTCTATTAATAATTTATAATTTTCTAAACCTACCCAAGCAAATTTAGATTGATGGTTAGGATCCATACCTGCAAATGATAATAATATAGTTGTACATATAGGTAATATTACTATAAATAGTAATAAAATACCTGTAGAAATTGTAACTATATATGGGAATCCATCATCTTGTATACTAGTAATAATTTCAAATGTTGTCTTAGGTCTTATTCCTTTTAATTTAGCCTTTATTACACTCATACTATCATGGAATGCTGTGTACATTATAGCTATACTTAAAAGTATAAGCATTATTGCAACTATACCTTCTATCATAAATATCATAGATTTATCTAATTTTTTAGCTCCACGTGCTAGAGTGTATAACCCATATATACCTTTACCTCTATAATTACCATAACCTAGTGAATAAGGAATTGCAGCTAAGTAAATAAATATAGTTCCTATGAAAAACATTATTGCCTTTATATATTGTTTATTTAAAATTTGACCTAAACCAGGTAATATTATCGATAAAAATGGTACAAACTTATTTACACTTTCTACTTCCACAGGAGTTTTTCTAATAATATCCGACATATCTTGTTGCAAAATCTTGTATTTTGAATCCACTTCAACTGAAGTAATATACTTTGCAACTCTTATTCTACTTTTTAAATCTTCACTAGGAATTTCTAATTTTAATACTTCTTCCTTATCTTTTAGTGCCTTATTTAATTGGCTTATTTCTTCTTTATATGCTTTATCTGAGATATTTCCTTCATCTCTACTTTGTTTTAACTTTTCTTTATTTTTCTCTAATTCTTTTTTTAGTTCTTCTTTTTTTCCTTCAAAAATCTTTTTAGCTTTTTCATCTTCTTCTTTATTTAAAGAGTTAAGTTTTTTTACCAAAGATTCTTTTTCACAAATTGTAGAAACATAAAGATCTATTATACCAGGTAATCTTTCTGCTTTCAACTTATTAGTAAAATATTCTAATTCTGCATCATAACTTAATTCTACAAATTCATGGTAAAAGTCTTTTTTAGCTTTTGCTTCTAAAAGCTCTATTCTAAATTTTGTTTCTTTAGAATCGCATGCCTTTTTATATTCATTTTTTTTGTTATTTGATTCTATTTTTAAATTTTTCAAAAATTCTTTTTCCTTATTTAAAAATAAATCTAATTTTTTCATGTACGGGTGATTGTTTTTATCAACCTTTGCTCCTAAAGCTTTATCTTTTAAGTAAAGGTTTTTTCTAACATGGGCATTACCAATACTATCATAAACAAATTCGTCCATATCATTTCATCCTTTCTTTAAATACAATTATCCATATCAATAATATTATTTGTGTTATTATACTTAGAAAATAGAATAAGGTTTCTTGCGGATATACAAAAATTTTAAATAAAATATTTGATATTATAAGCAATGAAAATATCCCTTTATATAATAGATTAATTCTTAGCTTTTCATTAAAATAGTAATTATATACATTAAATATAATATACAAAATAACAGAACTCATATAATTTAACATTTGACTTGTTACATAATCATTCAAGCTTGCTCCCGTTCTTTTATAGAACGCTTCATACAACTCTATACTTTTTACTAAATAAAAACTATTTAACGTTTCAAATACTATTATGCAAAAGGATATTAGCATAAAGCCTATTAAAGTTTTTTTACCTAATTTCATATTTCCCCTTTTTAAATTTAAAGTAGGTGCAATTGCACCTACTTTAGTTTTATTGTCCTAAATTTGTTAATAGTGCTTTAAAGCTTGCTTGAACTTCTTTATATGCATCTTGTGCATTTGCTGGTTTCTTAGC
>CABURZ010000022.1 GCA_902494065.1 uncultured Sneathia sp.
AAAAAAAAAAAAAAAAAATGATATTATAAACTTATATTTATTAAGAGGGGATTAAGAAATGAAAAAATTTTTAATAGTTATGATGTTTTTTAGTACAATAGCCTTTTCTAAAGAGTTAGCTTTTAAATTTAAATTTGATGGTAAAATATATGAATTATCTGAAAATAAACCAGCTGAAATCACTTATAAATATAAAAGTGATCCTCCTGTTAAATTTACTTTAAAAGTTATAAACACAGGGCTAGATAAAAATTATTATATAATACAATATGAAAATGAAAAGAACAAAAAATTTCAGACAAAATTTTCAAAAAGTAGTAGTTTTTATCAAGAAGGCAATTTTAATTTTACTTATACATACAACAACAAAAAAATAACAACAATAAAAGTTGGAATAGTTAAAAAAGATAATTCTTTTCAATTAATGTCCGCTGTATTTGATGATAATATAGATTTTCTTGCTTCAACTATTAGAAGTCTTGATAATAGAAAAAGTAACACATTTAAGCTAAACAAGAATTATTCCATTTGGAGTAACTATTCAATAACTTATTTAAATAAAAATTTTCTAGGTTTGAAAAAAATTATATTTATTCAAAATAAAGGTCTTGAATTTGTAAAACAGGATAAACCAAATAAAATTTATAAAAAACAAAGTGTTATACAACAATTTAGTATGGGTATAGATAAAATAAGTAAAGATAATTCTTTAAATGGTGCATACTTAACATTTGGATTAGAAAATACAAAAAATTTTAGACCTAATTATTTTGATAATAATACCTTTACAGTAACATACGATAAAAATAGCTTTCATACAGCAGATACCGTTGCTACAATGTTTGGTGTTGGAGTTAATCGTACACAAAACTTTTCAAATGGCATATATTATGACACATTAGCTCAAATTTCAACCTTTAATAGAAAAATGAAATCTCATGATGGACAATATGCAAATTCTCGTTCTTATGCTATAAGTACATCATTTGAAACTGGAATTAAATGCAATGTAACTCCAAATTTTTCTATTACACCACAAGTGCAACAAGTGTACCATTACTATAATCAAAAAAATTTTGTTGATAGCAATAATATTACTATGCCTCGTCAAACAAAGCATGTATTAAACACAAGACTTGGTATTAAATCAAAATACAAAAATTTTTATGCTAATGTAAATACATACTTAGATTATTATAAAAAGTTAAATACAGTTGATATTGAGGGAGAATTAGGTTATCAAGGAAAATTAAAAAATAACATAAACATTAATTCAAATGTTAGTTTTAGAAAAGAAATATATAGTAAAGAAAAATTTAATGATAATTATAATAACTATTCTATAAAATTAAATTTAGGCATTATATATTAGGGGCTGTTTTTACACTGCCCCTTTCCTTATTCCTTATTTGCATACCATAATCCTATTGTAACAAATATTCCACCACCTATAAAGTTTCCTATAGTAACAAATAGAAAATTATATAATATAGCACCTATTGTTACACCTTCAAATCCATACATGTATGATAGTGGAAGATATAGCATATTAGCTACAACGTGACTATAACCTAAAAGGATAAATAACATTATTGGAAACCAAATTCCAAATATTTTTGATATACCATCTTTTGCAATATACCCTAAAAGTGAAGCTGTACAAACTAAAATATTACACATTATTCCTTTTAATATTAAATCTAATGCTCCTGTTTCTAACTTATGATGAGCATATACTTGTAATACTTTAACTGATTCTTCATTAAAAGTATGAGTTTTATAAGTAACATATGCAACAAGTATTCCACCTATTAAATTAAATATCCATACTATAAACAGTATTTTTAGCATTTTAGTTAATTTCATTTTCTTTTCTATAACTGCTATAGTCATCATACAATTGCTTGTAAAAAGTTCAAATTTAAGTAAAATTATCGCTATTAAACCTACTGGGAAAACACAGGCTCCCAAAAATTTAGCTAAATTTACATTAGTAAAAAATATATCTGAACTAACAAAGATATTTCATATAGCACCTAATGCTATAAATACTCCTGCTAGTATAGCAAGTATTGCTAACTGTAATAGATTTTTTTCTTCTCTATGATTACCAGCCTCTATTACATACTCTAATAATTCCGATATTGTTTTCATCTCATCTCCTAATTATCTATTTTTTATATACTATTGCCTTTTCAACTTCAGCTCTTGCTTCTTTTCCTTTAATTGTTTCTACTAATTGTAATCCCATATCTATTGCTGCAGCTGCTGCTCTTCCTGTTATTACATTATCTGATACAACAACATTTTGATATACTAATTTCGCTCCACCTTCTGTTAAGAAATGTTGGAATGTAGGAAAACTTATTGCATTTCTATTTTCTAATATATTTAATTTAGCTAATACTGATGGTGCAGCACATATTGCTGTAACATATTTATTATTTTCATACATAGATTTGACTGCATCTAATAATTCTTGTGAATTATAGTAATTAGATGTTCCAGGCCCTCCTGGTAAAAATACTAAATCATAAGTAGTTAAATCTACATCGCTTAATTTCTTATCTACTTTTATATCAACATTTATAGCACTTTTAACATATTCTTTATTTTCTACTGATATTGTATCTACATCTATTTTAGCTCTTCTCATCATATCTAATGGAGCCATTGCTTCAACTATTTCAAAGCCTTGCACTAATACTACTGCTACTTTTTTCATATAATCACCTCTATTTTTTATATCTAATTTGTAAATTTAAAGTAAAATAAACTTCTCCATTTTTATTAATTTTTAAATCTAACATATTGTATCGTGTAGAACTCGGTGTATCTAATCTTGAATAATTCAACAGAAACTTTTTAACCTCTTTTTGATGATATATTAAATCTAGTAAATATACATTCTTATCTTTAGATACTAACAAAATACCTCCGTCAACTAAATTATACCCTTCCCATTTTATACTTGGAAGCATTCCAAAACTGACTGCAATCAAAAAATCTTCTAATTTTTTAATTGATACTTTACTATTATTATAAATTTTACTTTGTTTAAATAGATCTAAAAGATTTTTATTATTATATTTATATGAATTTAATTTACTCTTTTTTTGTCCCACATTTTCTAATCCATCATATTCTTTTACATATTGTCTTATTATATTTCTTTCTTTTCCAGATCCTCCTGTTGCCATTATAGTATTTGCTATAGTTTTTTTTCATCATTAACTACAATATATCCAAATCAAGAACCTTTACTTTGATGCTTATCTCTATGTTTATTTAACGTATTTACATATATGTCTGTTAAATAAAATTTAGGATCAACCTTCTTTTCTAATAAATCATTCAAATTATTATATAAATTCAATTTATGTTTATTTGGTAATTTAGGAAAAGTATATCCATCTTTTAAATCTTTAGTTTTAAATCCCATAATAAATATTCTTGCTCTTTTTTGTGGTATTCCAAAATTATATGGAGTTCTTACAATATCTTCACTTTTTGCAGTATAAAATTCTGAGTTTTTTAATTTATTTACTCCTACTATGCTATAACCTAAATCTATCAAACTTTTAACTATAATATGAAATGTTTTACCTTTATCATGTGTTAATAACCCCTCAACATTTTCTAATAAAAAAGCTTTTGGATTAGTAGATTTTAATATTTCTAACACATCAAATATTAATGTTCCTCTAATTTTATCACAAAATCCATTTTTTAATCCTGCAATAGAAAAAGCTTGGCAAGGAAATCCTGCCAATAAAACATCATATTGTATATTTTTAACTTTTTCTTTAAATTCTTTGGTAGTTACATCATTATATGGATTTTCTCCAAAAAGATGCTCATATGTTTTGCAAGCATATTTATCAATTTCACAAGACAATACATTTTCAAAATTTTTAGTTTTTTCAAAACCGTGCCTTATTCCACCTATACCTGCAAATAAATCTATTGTTTTGTACACAGACCCCCCTATCTAAGGCTATCTATTACATCTTCTGGTGTATCCTTACTTAAGATTAAATCTCTGTATTTTTTTGCATCCTCATATCTAGTATCTCTTATTTTTTTCTTAACTCCTGGTATTGAACTTGCACTCATTGAGAATGAATCTAGTCCCATTCCTAAAAGTATTTCAGTTGCTTTTTTATCTCCTGCAAATTCCCCACACATACTAACAGGTATTCCTCTGTCATGACCTGCATCTATTACTTTTTGTATAGCTTCTAATACAGCTGGGTTATATGCACTATATAGATTAGAAACCTTTTCATTTCCTCTGTCTACTGCTAAGAAATATTGAGTTAAATCATTAGTTCCTATAGAGAAGAAGTCGACTTCTTTTGCAAACTTATACGCTATTATTGCTGTTGAAGGAGTTTCTACCATTATTCCTACTTGAATAGTGTTATCATAAACTTTTCCTTCTTTATCTAATTCTAACATACATTCTTTTAATATTTCATTTGATTTTCTAATTTCATTTATTGAGCATACCATAGGATACATTATTTTTATTTTACCATAAGCACTTGCTCTTAATATTGCTCTTAATTGTGTTTTAAACATATCTTTATGTGTTAATGAAATTCTTATAGCACGATATCCTAAAAATGGATTCATTTCTTTTGGTAAATCAAGATATGGTAATTCTTTATCTCCACCTATATCCATAGTTCTAATAGTAACAGGTTTTCCCTTTAATTTTTGTGCTACTATCTTATATGCATTATATTGTTCTTCTTCAGTTGGCATATGATCTGAGTTCATAAATAGAAATTCTGTTCTATATAGACCTACACCTTCTCCTCCTGCTTCTAGAACTGCATCTATATCATCTGGTTTACCAATATTTCCCCATACTGCAACTGTTCTTTCATTGCATAATGTAGTTGCTGGTAAATCTTTTAATTTTTTCAATTCTTCTTTTTCTTTTAAGAAGTTTTCTTTCTTTTCTTCATAAGCTTTTATTACTTCATCAGTTGGAGATAAATATACTATACCTCTTTCACCATCTAGCACAAGAAATTCTCCATCTTTCACTGTTTGAAGTATATTTTTCATTCCAACTACTGCTGGTATTTCTAATGATCTTGCCATTATTGCTGAATGAGCTGTTTTACCACCTAGCTCTGTTATAAATCCTGAACAATTTTTAAGATCTAATTGAGCAGTATCTGAAGGTGTTAAATCATCTGTTACTACTACAGTATTAGGTTCTAATACAGATAAATCTTTAATTTTAATTCCTAAAGTATTTTTTATCCATCTTTTTCCTATATCACGAAGATCTGTAACTCTTTCTCTTAAGTATGCATCTTCTAATTGTGATAATATAGCACAAGTTTCTTCAATTCCTTCATTAATTGAATAAGCTGCACTTAATCCATCAGATGTTATTCTATCTTTTATACCTTCTTGAAGATCTTCATCTTCTAACAACTCAATATGAGCATCAAATATTGCAGCTTTATCTTCACCAAGTTTTTCTTTTACTCTTTCTCTTATTGCAAGCAATTGAGATTTAGTCTTTTTAACTCCATCTTCTAATTTGATAAGCTCTGCTTCGCTAGACATCTTTGAATTTTTAATGCTCTCTAAATCAATTTTATCTTCTGTATAAATAAGTGCATTACCCAAAGAGATCCCCTCTGACGCTCCTATACCTGTTAACCTAATCATAATTATGTATCCTCCTATTTTAATATACCTAACTCATAATCCCTTATCATCTTAACCATTACACCTTTACCATGTCTTGTAGCAAGATCATATACATCGTAACCATTTTTATCTTTTTGTCTTATTTTTGCACCATTTTTTAAAAGTTTTAATACTATCTTTCTATTTTCCTTTAAAACTGCTTCTTGAAGTGCTGTCCAACCATCATCTAAACAAGCAGTATTTACAAGAAATTTATAATTATCTATCAAATATTCAGCAACTTTTGTCGACCCATACTCTATTGCTAATACTAAAATTGTCCTATTAAATACAGAATATGTATTCAAATTTGCTCCTCTTTTTAGCAAAAGCTTTAACATATCTAAATTGTTATATATCACCGCTACAGTAACTGGATCATACCCCTTCCTATTTTTCCAATTTACATCTATTATTGTTCTTTTTTCTTCTGCATCGTTAATAACATTATATGAATTTTTTTTAATTTGTTTTTTAGGACTTAAAAGTGCTTGTGCATATATATTATTTTTAGTTTTTATTGCTTTAAATAACTGATCTAATGCAGCTTCTTTTAAACTTTCATCTTTATACAACGATATACTATTTTCAGAAAAGCTTAGACTAGAAAAAAGTAGTAAAATTAAAAATATTTTTTTCATAATAACTCCTCTACAATTTTTCTAAATTCAGGGTCTTCTTCCAACTTTTTAGAAAATAAGTCGGGACGATTTTTTATAGTTTTTTTTATACTTTGCAATAATCTATATTTTTCTATTTCCTTATGATTCCCACTTAAAAGTACACTTGGTACTTTATGACGGCCTAATTCGCTTGGCTTTGTATATTGTGGATATCCTAAAAGTCCATTGAAAAACGAATCTGTTTCATATGATTCTTTTGTTATTACACCATCAACCTGACGAATTATTGCATCAGTTAAACACAATGCTGGAAGGTCTCCACTAGTTAATACGAAATCTCCTACACTAATTTCTTCATCTACATATCGCTCAATTACTCTTTCATCTAATCCTTCATATCTACCTGAAATTATTAATAAATCTTCTTTTTTCTTTAAATTTGTTATAACCTTTTGTGTTAATGGTATACCCTGTGGACTTACAAAAACAACATAAGGTTTTCTATTTTCATTTTTCAATTTAAAAAAATATTTAAAAAATGGTTCCGGCTTTAAAAGCATACCAGCTCCTCCACCAAATGGGGTATCATCAACTGTATGATATGAATCTACTGAATAGTCTCTAATATTTACTATTTCATAATTTAAAAGTCCATTTTCAAATGCTCTTTTATGTATAGTTTGCGACAAGTATAATGAAAAAATTTCTGGAAATAAGGTTAATACTGTTATTTTCATCTCATTCCCTCTATTAATTCTACCTCTATTACTTCACTATCATCATCTATATTTTTCACAAAAACATCAATAAATGGCACTAATATTTCTTTTACACCTTCAATGACTAAAATATCATGTGCTGATGTTTCAAGTATATCTACTACCTCTCCAATTCTTTCTTTATTTTCAAATACTTCATATCCTATTACAGATTTTTCTTCTTCATAGTGTGGTAATAAATCTTTTCTAATATTCAAATGAAATCCAACTAATTTTTTAGCTTCATCTATATTAGTTATTTCATTAAACGTTAATATTGCTTTAGAATTTGTAATACCTTCAACTTTTTTTACAGTTAAAATTTTTTGTTCTTCACCTTTTCTAGCCAATATCTGCATATTTACAATTTCATCTATTACTTTAAACTTAGTTGAAATTTTAACCGATCCTATTAACTTATGTGTAGTAGTAACATGACCTATATAGTATGTATTATTCATCTAAACCACCTCTAATTATATCATTTTGTTCAAAATTTTTGTATAGCAAAAACGAACTTATTGAAAAATTCAATGCACTATAGTACGATAAAAGTGAAGAATTGTTTATTATAAAGGCAAATATATCCTTTTGTGTTATAATATTTATATGTAAAAACTTTATTTTTAATATCAATATTATTGATAAAAAACATGATATTATTAAAACATTTAAAACATATACAGCAAGCATAGTTGTTAAACGATTTCTTACTAATTCTAATGAAAAATGCAAGGTATCTTTAGCATTTAATGTTCTATATAAAACCATTATAGGTATAAATAAAAGAAAGAATGAAAAATATGGTATATGCAATATTAAAAATAAAAGTACATATGAAATAATAACTCTTATACTTATTTTTAAATTTTTATATATTACTTTTTGTAAAATACAATAAATTATTAAATATATTAGTGCACTAAAACCTATACTTAAAAAATAATATTTTTTCAAAAGAAAATCAAATCCAAAAAATATAGGCACGCTTGGTATTAAAAACAGAACAAAAATATAGTATGTAAGATAAAGATGTCCTAATATACTTAAATTTTTTGAATTTATTTTATTTCTCATTATTATTTAACCTTTCTGAAATTTTTGCTATCTTCAGCTATAGTTTTTAATTGTATTAAATCTACATCTATATCATTGCCTGCAACTGCTGATATAGCTCCTTCTAAAATAGGAGCATCCGCTATTTTTACATCTATTTGTCCTTTTAACATTTCTTTTGCTTGTAAAGCCATATCAATTGAGCTACCAAGATCAACTAAAACTAAAACTCCTTCACCATCATTTGCTTTTTTTATAGATTCTACAATAAATTCAGTCGTTGTTCCAAATGGTATATGTTTATCTGAACCATTTACAATATTAAAATCACTTGTCTTAAAAACATTCAAAAAATCTATTAAATTGTCTACAATGTCAGTTGAATGACATACTATTACTACTCCTACCATTACTTTTCCCCCAACAATCTATCAAGTATTATACTAACAGCTGCACGAACTGATAAGTGGTTATATTTAGTATTCCCCCTTATAGGTTCTATTATTTTATACGACATATCCATAACTTCGTCAGTCAATCCAAATCCTGTACCAAATAAAAGAAGTATGGGATCTTCTATTTCAAAAATTAATTTACTCATATCACTAAAACTTATACTATTCTCATGTATTTTTGCTGATGTGGTAACTATTTTAGGACATTTCCCTGTTAATTTTTCAATACTCTCCATAGCTTCTTTTATAGAACTTACTACTCTAGTATTAAAAAATGCTTCATTTCTATCTTTATTAAAGCCTATACCATCACCCTGTTGCCAAAATCCCATTATTCTTTTTGTTAGTTCTATTTGAGACTTAACTGGTGTTATAATATAGTATTTATTTATATCATAAGTTCTACTTGTTCTTGATATATCATGAATATCAAAATTTGTAACAGATGTTGCAACTATTTCTTTATTTTTATTATACACTGGGTAATGAACTAAACCCACAAAAATCATATTTCTCATATTAATATAAATATAGCATTGCTTGTTTCAAAATATTTCTTTGTGCAGAAAAAGTTAAAACTTTTAGTGCTTCTTTATAACTAAGCCATTTTGCACTAGATAATTCAAATTCGTCCACTTGTATATCGTAATTTTTAGCATATGCTAAATATACACTGACTTCTTTAAAAATTTCTCCCTGTATAACGTATTTTAAAGTTTTTCTAAATTCATTTGAAACTATTTCAATATCTATATTTGTCTCCTCCTTCGTTTCTCTTATAGCAGCTTCTATTTCAGTTTCATTTTTTTCTACATGACCTTTAGGAAATCCAAAACTCCCTTCTCCACTTGCACGTATTATCAAAAATTCATATTTACCATTATTTTTTCTATACACAACTGCACCTGAACTTTTTTCATAAAAAATTTTTTTATTTGGCAAATATTTTTTTAGGACATATGTTATAATCTCATATTTAGAATTAGGTATTTCTCCTTTTAATATAGAGTTAAATACATCTAACCTTATTTCTAGTATCTTTTTACTATCAAAGCCTAAATTATATAAATCTACACCATCTAACTCCACACTTGATAAAAAGACTGGTTCTTCTGCCATATACAATATTTGAATGTTGTATAGTAGCTTATGAATATGTACTATATCATAATCAAATAGTATTACAATCAAATTAAATAGTTTGCAAACATTTTTATTATTTACCAAATCAAGTAACATTCTTTTTAGCATAATAAGTGTAGGTCTTTTATTTACTATATTGTGATAATAAATATAGTGTTTTACAGTATTTACTTTTTGTGTATTTAAAAATTTTTTTCTAAATTCTTCATAATATGCAACACTATCATTTTCATAAAATCTTTCTGTTTCTATGCTAGGCTTTCCTGAAAAAGAAAAAAGACATGCATATATCATTTCTAAATCTATAATTTTATAACTCTGTATTAATTTTTTATATTTTCTACATATCAATTCAAAAACTTCATGATTAAAAGTTTTATTTGAAAATGGTGAAATGAAATATTTCAAAATATCTAACTCAAACATCTTTTTTAATGCTACATCCGCATACTTTGATAAAAGTATTTTATTAAATTCTAATATCAAACGCTCATAAGAAAAAATAGAAAATAAATTTTTATCCTTAGACATTTGAGATATTGTTTTTTCTAAATCACTATCAAAAGAAAAGTTTAATTTTGCCATAAACCTAAAAGCACGCAATATTCTAATTCTATCTTCATAAAGCCTATCACTAGATTTACCAATAGTTCTTATTATTCCTCTATTTAGATCTTTCATACTCTGTGTTAAATCTATTATTTTTTCATCGTAATAAAATGCATTTATAGTAAAATCTCTTCTTTTAACATCATCTTTTATGTCATCTACAAAATTTATGTATTTAGGATTTCTACCATCTAGAACTCCTATATCTTCCCTTAATCGTGCAATTTCATATTTTTTATCATTTACTTTAAGTGAAACTATATGATATTTTTCGTTTGCAACAATAGGATTGTATTCTTTTAATATCTCAAGAACACTATCTTTTGATAAATTTGTCGCTATATCAATATCTTTAGTATACTCACCTAGTAAAGTATCTCTAATATATCCTCCAACTATATATACTTTACCATGCATTTTTAATTTATTAAATATATCCCTTGTTGTATTATCTAAAACTAACTCCATTATCTTTTTTTCTTCCTTAATTTTATAATATAGAAATTATCTAGATATTCATTTTCATAGCTTAAATATACTCCACCTACTTCATCTTTAATATACTTGACTCCTTCTGGTATATATAAGTCCATTACTTCTAAATTATCATATTTTTCCAAAATGTATCTTATATTATTTGTATTTTCATTTTTTGTTATAGTACAAGTGCTATATACCAAACTTCCACCATCTTTTAAATATTTTAGATTAGCCTCTATAATATTTTTTTGTAATTTTTTTAATGCTTTTATATCTGATAATTTTAAATTATATATTTTCTCAGGTTTACGCTTTATAACTCCTAACCCTGAGCAAGGTACATCTAATAAAATTTTATCAAAATATTTAAGCTCAAAATTATTGTCAACACTTGCATCTTTTAATAAAATTTCCATATTTTTAAATCCATAAAGTGATTTTACTTCTTCTAAAATGCTTATTTTATGCTCATATATATCACATGCATAAAGTTTTTTTGGATTACTCATACTTAAAATACAACTTGCTTTACCTCCTGGGCTACTACAAGCATCTAAAATAACATCATCATCTTTAGCATCAACATTTTTACTTACTATATATGAAGCAGCATCTTGAACAAAATATTCATCTTTTTTAAATTTAGATAAATTTTTGCTTCTTTTTAAATAAAAAACTTCTTCTACTCTAAAAACAATATCATCTTTTAAAATATCATAAAATTTATCTAATGAAATTTTATTTTTATTTGCTCTAACAGCTATGTACGATCTTTTCTTTAAAGACTTTAATATATCTATATATTCTTCTTTAAAATCAATTTTAATTTTTTCAACTAACCATTTAGGATATGAGTATTTTATATTTATTAATCCTTTTTCATCAATTTCTTTATTTATTTTCTGTATATTTTCAGAAATTTTATTTAAAACTGAATTCACAAATTTTGCTTGATGTACACTTTCTTTTTTTGCTATTTCATTTGCCTCGTAAATAACTCCTATACTATCTCCATTTGTAAAAAGCATTTGTGCTACAGATATTCTTAGTAAATGATGAATTTTTCTTTTACTTACATTTTTAGTAAAATAATCTATGACATAATCTATATATATTAAATTTTTTAAAACTTCATTTAAAATATTTTTCACAAAGGCTTTTTGTTCATAGCTATAGTTTTTTATCATAAAATAATAATTTAACTCTATATTACTATATTTTTTCTTTTCTATTATGTTATCTAATATTTTTATTATATCTTCTTTTATCATTTCTCAACTTTCTATAATTATTCTAGGTATATATGTTGATAAACTAGCTAATTGCTTTTCTGATTTTATATCTACATATACATATTTACCTATATCTTCAGTTATAGGCATATACATCATATCCATACATGCATTTTTTATATTAATATCCTTATACCCTAATTCTAATATAGCTATATCCATATCTTTTTTAGCTATATTATTGCTCCCATAAAAAATATATTCACCTTTTTTTATACTTCTTTTTTGCAAAACCTTTACTCTTAGTGTACATGACTTTAAAAATCCATAATTGAATCCATATAGTCCCATACCTATTCTGCAGTAATCGTATTTATTTTTAAAATTAAGCATAGCTTCTGTTGAAAAAAGATGTGTTTTTACGTTTTTATAAAATTTACAAATTTCATCAAATTTTTTTATTTGATCATTAACTCTTTTTTTATTATATGCATCAGCTATATGTGAATATACGCTAATTACATTATCGTATTCTATAGGTTTGTCAAATCCTAGTCTATTTAATCCAGTGTTAAATGATAAATGAACTCCCATCCCCTTATATTTTTCCAAATGTTCTCTACAAAAGGCAGTGGGTTCAAATTTATATTTTTTCAACAAACTTACATCTTTTTTATCTACATCACCTAATATTAATATACTGCTATCTTCACATATTCTTCTTAACCTTAATGCTTCATCTACATTACTTACTGCAAACATTTTTTCTTTTTTTAATATTTTAGCAATATTTTCTATTCCAAATCCATAAGCATTTGCTTTAAGTACATATATATTATCTTTCGAATATATTTTAATTTTTTCTAAATTACTTATTATGCTTTTTTTGTAAATTAATAATTCTGCCATATTTCCCTAATCCATAAGTTACTATTATTGCTATAATTTCTAAAATTGATTCAATATTTATTAAACTTTCAAAAATATTTAAGTATGCTACTATTACAAATAGTACAGATAAAATTCTATATTTTTTAACTGTATATGCCTCATTTAAAAAATATAGATTAGACAACAAATAAAGCCATTTTGAAATTGTTACTATAAACATAAAAAATCCATTTATTGTAACCAAATCACTGACGTATGTACTTGCGTTTATAGCACATGTAATTAGCATTGAAAAAACTAGTATGTAAAGACATATATTTTTATACTTCATATTAAGATCAGTATATATACCACTAAAATATATTAAATATTGACTAATCAACACAATACCTCCTATTGTAATAAATAGACTTGGTATCACATGGCTACGCATAAAATATTTAAATATTAATAATATAATTATTATAAATATATTAATGTCATTTTTAAATTTTTTCATTTTCTATTTTTTCTCCATAAATATAGTTAAATTGCTTTATTAATTTTTCATCATAATTATTACTTGCTATAACATCGTATATCTGTTGCTTGTAATTTGCCTTTATTTCAGGTAAAACTTTAGCTTGCTTATATATTAATGATAGTGCCATACTAACATTATTTTTATCACCAGATTCTATACAATACTTCAATATTCTATCTGTTTCATATATTTTGTATATATTGTAAGCGTTAACATTTAAAACAATGTCAATATAGTCAGTATAATATTCCATAAATTTTTTATCGTTAACATTTTTAAATTCTGAAGTAGCGTTAGTTATTGGTGTGATAATACCTAGTGCTGTGTTAATAAATTTATTGATTACTTGATGACATACCTCAAGACTTCCGTTTGCTCTAAATCTATTAAGAGATTGTTTACCATTTAAATCATAAGTATATATTTTAAGTCCAAATGCACCAAGTTCATCTAATACATCTATTTGTCCTGTTAAAATCATATCTAAATTAGGATTATACTCCTTTATATTCATAAAAATTTCAGGTGTATATTCTTTTCTTTGTAATTTTACTCCTAATGCATCATATGTTAAAAGTGCAACATTTTGCAATTGTGTTAATAAGTACATTTTATCATTTAAGAATAAATGTATATTTTTAGTGAAATTTTTAAGCTCTTCTGGTGTTTTTACATTTTCAGACTCTTTTAATACAAAAGGTAAAACAAGGACTTTATTACCTTCTCTTTTTTCTTTTTGTTCACTAAATAACATATTATATAAAGGTCCTGTAACTATCATGTTTTTGATTTTCCCCCAACCTTTATTACTAATTAAATTCTCATATTGTGCAGTCTTCTCTAATTTTAATTTCTTTTCTAAAAATTTTTTTTCATATTCTGGAAAATATTGATTGTATTTTCCTTTATTATACATTTCACGTAATAATTCTAACCCTTTATCTAATTGATTATCTTTAAAATAGAAATTCAATACTATTTGATGTAATTGTATATCATCTGACATAATATCATATTTAGGTAAAATATAGTTTTCAAATTCTACATATCTTTTTTTACTAAGTAATATATTTGCAACTTTTACTAAATGCTTATCTGTATTTGATAAATTTAAACTTTTAACTAAATTAAATATACCATCTTCTACATTACCTCTTGAATACTCTAATTCTGCTAATTCCATACATAGATAACATGAATTTGAATTTTCAGTAATGCTTTTTAGCCATTCATAATAATAATCCTCATTATTTTGTGATTTTATGTAATTTTGAAGCTTAATAATAGCATTTGTATTATTGTTATTCGTAGCAAAAGATAAAAATAGACTTTTCTCCATTCCAGCATAATCATGAATTTTTTCTTGTGAAAGTGCTAACTCATAATACATTCCATATGTAAGTTGATGACCATCTTGCATACTATATTTCTCATAAACCTCTATTGCTTCTTTATACATTGCATTATTAACATAACATTGAAACATAAGATCTACACATCGTTTATTTTCCATATTTTCATTATATAATTTAATACATATCTCAACAATATCTAATGCTGCTCCATACGTAATAGCAGTGTCTAACATATCGCATTTTGATATCAAACTATCTGTTTTATCTAAAAGTTCATTTAATTTGCTTAGCCATTTTTTCTTATCAACTTTTACCTTTTGACCTGAGTCATCTATTATATCTATATATTCTACTACTTCTTTTTCTTTTTTTTCTTCTGCTCTTTTAAAAAAATTAAAAAACATAATTCTCTCCTATTTTATAATTTCATCAATTGATCCTCCGCCTATGCAAACGTTACCCAGATACCCTACAACAATTTGTCCTAAAGTTACTGCTCTTTGAGGCTCATCAAATATAACTTCTAATCGACCATCATTTAGCTTATTCATCACTGCACTTACATCTTTTTGTCTATATCTAAACTTAACAGTACATCTTAGTGGGAAACTAACTAATTGTTCATTTATCACATTAAACTCATTACATATTAGCCCTTTTGAATATAGAATGCTTGTATCTCCTTGTGATACAACTAATTCATTAGTTTCTAAGTTTTTATATGCTACAAAGTATGGTTGTCCATTACCTTCTTTACTATTACCTATACCTATTCCTTTTCTTTGTCCTATTGTATAATACATAAGACCGTTATGTTTCCCTAAAATTTTTCCATTTACATCAACAATATTTCCACTTTTTGATGGAAGATATTGACTTAAAAATTTATTAAAATCTCTTTCTCCTATAAAACAAATTCCTGTACTATCTTTCTTATTTGCTGTCTTTAAATTATATTTTTTTGCAATTTCACGTATAGTAGGCTTTTCATAATCACCTAATGGAAATAGGACTTTTTCTAATTGATCTTTAGATAATTCTGATAAAAAATATGATTGATCTTTATTATCATCTATTCCTCTTAAAAGAATTGCACCTTTATCACTATGTATAACCTTTGCATAATGCCCTGTTGCAACATAATCTGCTCCAAGACTCATTGCGTAGTCTAAAAAGGCTTTAAACTTAATTTCTTTATTACACATAACATCAGGATTAGGAGTTCTTCCTTTTCTGTATTCATCTAAGAAATATTCAAAGACTCTATCCCAATACTCTTTAACAAAGTTTACAGAAAAACAAGGTATTCCTATAGAATTTGCAACTTCTTGTGCATCAAGATAGTCTTTTTCACTTGTACAAATTCCATTATCATCTTTTTCTTCCCAATTTTTCATGAAAACACCAATAACATCAAAGCCTTGCTGTTTTAATAGAAGAGCCGCAACTGATGAATCAACTCCACCACTCATACCAACTACAACTTTTTTATTCATACATTTCTCCAACAGTCTTTTTTACTTTTATTATACTACATTTAATAAATTATGACAATTCAAAAAGGGACTATTGCAAATTTAAAAAGTGATAGTCAAAAGTAAAGAAAAAGGTGTCAAATTAAAATTTGGCACTTTTTTTCATAAAAAAAGAAAGGTTCATCCATTAAAAATGTTAGCTATCA
>CABURZ010000023.1 GCA_902494065.1 uncultured Sneathia sp.
CATTTACACTATCATCACTCGGTACAAAATAGTATACTCCTTTTTTAAAACTAAAATTATCTTGTACAAATGTATGATTTGAGCTAACATCTACACCATCTAATATATTAGTTATATTAACAATATCCTCAAATTTAAATACAACACTGTAATTTACTTTTGTATTTAAAAATTTTTCAACTGTTCTAATACTTTCTTTTTGTCCTCCATATGCAAAAGCATGAGTAATTTTATCAAATTTACCCTTACTTGGAATTTCTACATATGAATCACGTGGTATAGAAACCATTCTCATAGTTCCAAATATTGGTATAACTTTTATCAAAATAATTCCATCAGTTCTTGATCCTTTAAGATTACTACCTCTAGTATCGCTTCCTAATATCAAAATGTTATATGGTAAAAGTAGCCAAACTAGTACAACCAAAATCAATAATTTAATTATTTTTTTATTCATTTTATCTCCTTAAACTATTCAATTGTACTATAAAATTTTCTTTTTTACAAGTTTAAAAAAACTTGCATAAGCAAGTTTTATTGCATTTTTTTCATTTCTTCTGCAATATATTGAACTTTTGGTCCTATTATAATTTGCACTGAACTTTTATCTAGAATAACTGTATCTACAGCTCCAGCTTCTTTTAAAATTATTTTGTCCACTTTATCTGTGTCTCTAACTTCCAATCTTAAACGTGTTATACAATTATCTATAGTCACTATATTTTCTTTTCCACCTAAACCTTTTATTATTTGTTCTGCAACTTCTTTATAATCTAATTGTATATCTTCAACTGCATCGACTAAAACTTCTCCATTTGTTACAATTTTAAAATCATATGCTTTAATTAGAGAATATGCTACTATTAAATAAATTGCTAATACAACTATAATAGCAAATATTCTATATAAGGGTATTAACATTCCTATAACATACCCCACTACAAGAAATAGTACTACAACTGGCAACAGCATCAAAGGTAACTTTGTGCTACAGATTTTTTTTGAACACTTTTTCATCATTTACACCTTCCTCTATATTTTTAGTGGCATTGTTAAATATATATTATTATTGTTACTTTCGTCTTCTTTTATTAATACTGCGGATAATTCATCATACATATTTATTTCTAAAATGTCAGAATTTTTAACAGTATATAAATATTCTAATATAAATTTAACATTTAAATAAATTTTAATATCATCACATTCTTTAACAATTAGTACTTCAGAACTTCCATTACCGAATTCTCCAAATCCTGAAATTTTTAGTTTATCTTTTGCAAATAGAAACTCTGCTACATCTTTTCTTTCCTTTTTATCTCTTACAAATATTTGAACTTTTTCTAGAGCTTCTTTTAAATCATTTTTATTAATTTTTATTTTTTTGTCTATTCTTACATTATTAAGTATACCTACATAATCAGGAAATTGTAATTCTACAACTTTTGTTATTATTTCTGTATCAGCTAATTTAAATAGTACTCTTGTTCCCTCAGATCTAAAAATCACCTTATCTTCTAAACTTTCTCTGAATATTTTAAGTAATGCTTGTGTAATCTTTAAAGGTATACTTACACTAATATTTTCGTTTGTATTATTTTCTAAAATTTCTACTTCTCTATACATTAATCTGTATGAATCTGTACTAACTAGTTTTAATATATTTTCTTCTACATCAAATTTAATACAATTTATTTTTGCATTTTCAATATCGTTTGATGCTGCAAATTGTGTATTTTCAATATTTTCTAATAGAGTCTTTTTATCAAAAACATATTCCACTCCATTTATAATATTAACATCAGGTGTTTTTTCAAATTCTATTATACTATAGTTTGATACACTATCACTTGTTACAACTTTTATTTTTTTAGATTCTTCCTTTATTTCTATAAATTCATCATTTACTTTTTTTAAGAATTCTTCTATTAATCTATGTTTAATTACTATGCTCCCTTGAGTTATGACTTGTGCATCACAATAACATTTAATAAATAAATTATACCCCATAGCTCTAAACTCTAGTTTATTATCTTTTGTTTCTATATAGATTCCTAATTTACTATCATCAGAAATTGCATTCTCTACTATCCTTAAAGCTTTTAAAAAATCTTTAGTTTTTACTTTAATATCTAACATGACTTACTCCTTCCTCTATTTATTGCTTTTTTGCTCATCTAGTCGCCGTTTTAACTTTGTTATTGATTTTTTTTCTATTTGTCTTACACGCTCCCTAGTTATTTTTAAAATTTCTCCTATTTCTTTTAATGTATGTATTTTAGAATTATATAAACCATATCTTAATTCTAAAATTTCTCTTTCTCTATCAGTTAATATTTCATTTAGTAAATGACGCATCTCACTTATTTGCTCTTCTTTTATTATATTTTCTTCAACATCATCTTCTTTTCCTATAACATCTTCTAAAAAGATGTTATCACCTATAGTTTCATTAAAAGAAACTACATCTTGAAATTCGCTTATTAAAAGTGTAACCTTGCTAGGTTTTATTTTCAATTTTGTAGCAAT
Source organism: uncultured Sneathia sp. (assembly GCA_902494065.1). Lineage (GTDB taxonomy): Bacteria > Fusobacteriota > Fusobacteriia > Fusobacteriales > Leptotrichiaceae > Sneathia. Next base: position 2,530 of record CABURZ010000023.1, read on the forward strand.
ATAGTCTATAGAAGGATTTTCACCATGTTTATACACATATTCATTTATTAGTTTATTTACTTTAGATAATTGCTCATGTTTGTATGAAGGTATTCTAATGTCACGGCCTATATTTATAATAGATTTCTTTATAGCTTGTCTTATCCACCAGACTGCATAGGTACTAAATCTGTGTCCCTTTGTACTATCAAATTTTTCTATTGCTTTTAGTAATCCAATATTCCCTTCAGATATTAAATCAATTAGGGGTAAACCATTGCCTAATGATTTTTTTGCAACAGAAATAACTAATCTTAAATTTGATAAAATTAATTTATTCTTAGCTTCTTCATCATTATCTTCCTTTATACGCTTTAGTAAATCAAATTCTTCTTCTTTACTTAACAATTCATGCTCTCTTAAATCTGATAAATATAAAGAAATCAAATTTAATTCATTTTGCTCTTCCATAATATCCCCCTAGAATTCTGATCTTAAGTCTCTATTCATAAATATTTCAGTAATTTTTTCTGATGATTGATTATTATATAAAATGTTATATAATTCTAAAAATATAGGTGTTCTTAAGTTATTTTTTTCAATAAGTTCTTTTAATGCTTTTATTGTACTTGCTCCCTCAGAAATCATTTTCATTTCATGAATTACTTCATCAACTGTTCTACCTTTACCTATTTGCTCACCTAGATATCTATTTCTACTGTGTTTACTTGTACATGTAACTATCAAATCTCCGAATCCTGTTAATCCCATAAAAGTTTTAACATCAGTATTATAAAATTTTCCTATTATCATCATCTCACCCATAGCACGTGTCATAAGTGCAGCTTTTGTATTATCTCCATAACCTAAACCATCTGATATACCACATGCTACTGCTATACAATTTTTTAATGCTCCTGCTAACTCTGCTCCTATAACATCCGATCCAGTATAAACTCGCAAACTTATAGTATTAAACATATTTTGTATTTTTTTAGCTACAACTTCTTCTGTTGAAACAGATAATATAGCTGAAGGTACATTTTTTGAAACTTCTTCTGCATGTGTAGGTCCTGCTAAATGTACATAATGATAATCTTTTTCTTTTATTTCTTCTGCTAATATTTCTGATATTCTTTTCAAAGTGTGTATTTCTAGACCCTTTGCAACATTAACAAATATTTTACCCTTATCCAATTTACATAAATTTTTTAAAATATTTCTTAAAAATTGTGTTGGTGTTGCAAGTAAGATTACATCACACATATTAGCAAAATCATTATAATCATCTATAATATGAATATTATCAGGTAATTTACAACCCTTTAAAAATATTTCATTTTCTCTTTTAGTTCTCATTAATTCTCTAACATTTTTATCGTATTCCCATAAATAACATTCATATCCTTTATTTGCTAACAAAATAGTTAGTGATGTTCCCCAACTTCCGCCACCGATAGTTAATATTTTTTCCATTATGCACTCCTTATTTTTTTATTTTATCAAAAAATTTAGCTTCTTTATTATTAATTAAATTTTTTATATTTGATTTGTGTCTGTAAATAACTAGTATACCTATAAAAATTGCAAAAATTATCTCATATATATTTCCATTAAAAATATATACTGCTACAAACAATAGACTAGCTGAAACCATCGATGCAACTGATACATAACCTGTAAATATAACAATCAACAAAAATACAAAAAGCAGACTTAATATTGAATATGGAGATAATACTAAAAATACACCTACTGTTGTAGCTACTGCTTTTCCTCCTTTAAATTTTACAAAAATTGAATATGAATGTCCTAATATTGCAAGTAGCCCCGCTAAAATAGCTAATCTTACATCTAGCATATGCAATATATATGTAGGTATAGCTCCTTTTAGTACATCCAAAATCAAAGTCATTATACCGTATTTGTATCCTAATACTCTTGCTGCATTTGTTGATCCTATATTTCCACTACCATAATCTCTTACATCAATTTTTTTAAAAACTCTACCTATCCATAATGCATTAGGAATACTACCTAATATATATGAAAAAATTAGTAATACTATTATCTTAATCACATTTTCCTCTACTTTCTAACTAATAGTGAAACTGTTTCAATATGGTGTGTGTTACTAAACATATCTACTGCCGATAGTTTTAACATCGTATATCCATATTGCATAAATATATTTAAATCTCTAGCAAATCTAGAAGGTTCACATGAAATGTACACTACTTTTTTAATATTGCTATTAGAAACTTCTTTTATAGTTTCTGTATCTAACCCCTTTCTCGGTGGATCAAAAACTATATAATCTATTTTTTCTGTATTTAATATTTTATCTATACTATTTTCAACTTTATTGCAGACAAATTCTATGTTGTCTATATTATTTTCTTTTGCAACTTTTTTACCAGATTTTACTGCACTTTTAACGGATTCTATAGCATATATTTTTCTACAAACATTAGATAGTATCATAGCTATAGTACCAGTACCAGAAAAAGCATCTATGACATTTTTTTGTTTTGAATCTCCCAAATATTCAATCGCTTTTTTATATAACTTTACTACTTGGTCTATATTAATTTGAAAAAATGAATCAAGATATATTTTAAACTCAATATTAAATAATTTTTCAGTTATATATTCACTACCAAAAAGCAATATATTCTCTTCTCCTAAAATAATATTATTTTGCTTATTTTTTATAGAAACATAAACTGAAACTATTTCATCATTTTCATTATATACATGTTTTAATACTTTTTCTAATTTTTTTAAATCAGTTTTTTTATTTACAACAACACCTATCATTACCTCATTTTTAGAGTTATTTCTTATTATAAGGGTCTTCAAAAATCCTTTATTTGTACTGTCGTTATATACAGTGAAGTTTTCCAAATTTAATTTTTCTAATAACTTATTTTCTATTTTTGTAGCAATTTTTGATTTTAATAAGTCTTTTTCTACATAAAATATATCATGTGATTTTCTTTTAAAAAAACCTGTATGTATTTTACCTTCAATTTTAAAAAAGGGTGTTGCAACCTTATTTCTGTAATTTAATATATTATCTGCTCTTATTATCCCCTCATATACATTAGATACATCAAGTTTTGAAATACTTTTAAACATATCTTTTAACATTATACTTTTATACTCTAATTGCTTTTCATATTTTATATGATTAAAATCGCAACCTACATTTTCTTCAAAACTTATTAATTCATTACTTCTATCACTAGATGATACAAGTATTTTATCTATTAACGCTCTTGCGTATGTTTTCTTTACGGATATTATTTTAACTAATAATTTATCACCTATGCAAGACATAGGAACAAATATTACCATATCATTATAATACCCTAACCCTTCACCACCAAAAACTATTTTTTCTATTGTAACCTCTATTTTGTCAGAAACTTTCAACATAAATACTCCAATGCAACTTTTAATTGTACCATTAGACCCACTTTAAGTGCTTTATCATCTACTAAAAAATCTTTAGTATGCAGTTCAGTAAATTTATTACCAGATACACCTAATCTATAAAATGAGCCTTTAATTTCTTCTAGGAAAAATCCAACATCTTCAACATCCATACGAGGCATTTCTATTAACTGAACATTTTCAGATCCTAGTATATCACAAGCATTTTTATATAAAAAATCTGTAAATTCTTTGTCGTTTATTACTGGAGCATAACTATCATGTATTTCAATTTTTAATTTTGCTCCAAATGACTCTACAAATTTTACCAAATCTGTTTTGAAAATATTTAAAATATATCTTTTTGTTTCTTGAGTTAATGTCCTAACAGTTCCTGTTAATATGGCATTACCAGCTACTATATTTTCTTTTGTTCCTGCATTAAAAGTTCCTATTGTAATTAATGCACAATCTCTTGCATCTATTTTTCTTGAAACTATTTGTTGCATGTAATCTACTACTTTAGCTCCTACTACTATACTATCTATACCATTAAAAGCTAATGCTCCATGACATTCTTTACCTATTATTGTAAGCTTAAATACCATAGATGTTGCATGTAATTTTCCATATCTAATTCCTATTTTCCCAGCACTTATTTCAGAAGCACTATGAAATGAGAGTAAATTATCAATTTTTTCTCTATTTGCACCCTCTTCTAACATTCGTTTAGCACCACCTATTGTTTCTTCTGCTGGTTGAAAGAAAAAATGAGCACTTCCATGCCATAAATTTAAATTTTCCTTTAAGCTTTTAATTAATCCCATTTGCACTGCCATATGAACATCATGTCCGCATGCATGCATAACTCCAACATTTTTTGACTTATACTCTAAATCACTTGTTTCCTCTAATGGTAATGCATCCATATCAGCTCTAAAAGCTAGTTTTTTACCACTACCATTTTCAATTTTTGCATAAATACCTGTATTCGCCAAAATTTCATATGTTATTCCATATGAATCTAAAAATTTTTTTATATACTTTTGCGTATTATATTCACTTTCACTTAACTCTGGATTTTGATGTAAATAATGTCTTTTATCAATAATCCATTCGTAATTTTTATCAACTATTTCTCTTATTTTTTTATTCACTTTTTTCTCCTAAATAGTATATACTCATTATACTAAATTATAAGTTTTTTTTCAAATTTTTTTAAATAATGAAACAGTCTATAATACGCTTACATTGATAACACTATATGTGCTATTAATAATTTTAGAAATTTTAGTATTAGAATCACTGATATTTCCTATATTTAAAAATATTAGTACAAATATGTTAGCTTCCAATTCATATCTATCCGTACCTATAACTTTGCTAAAACATCTATTCACTAAATCATGATTTAATATATGATATACTTCATGACATATAACAAAATCTTTTTCAAGTCCTTCTAAATTTGAGTAAACTACAACTAAAGATTTATCTCTCATACTAAGTGTATATGCACTAATTTCTTCAATACTGTCATCTTCAATAATACTAATATCATAATCATTTATTAATTTTTTGAGATTACTGCTATATTCTTTTTTTAAATTTAATGCATATTCTACAGTTTCTTTTATCATAATTCATTGTTATCCTTTAACATTTTTATATACACCTTAGCAATAGAATTTTTTAATAATTCATAGTTTTCTTTATTAGCTTTTGAACCTTTAAAAAACATGATATTGTTTGTAGATAAAATTACATCTAATTCTTTTTTTTGCTTTTCATTTAAAATGCTCATATCAACTATTTCAACATCTTCATCAAAACCTAACAAGTATTGAGGACTTGTATTAAGAACTCTTGCAATTTTTTCTAATTTATCACTAGGTATATTTATTTCGTCATTTTCATATTTAGAAACTGTTGATTTTGTTAATCCTATTAATTCGCCCAACTCTACTAAAGTTAATTTATGTTCTTTTCTTAATTTTTTTATTCTTTCTCCGACTTTCATAATTTCACCTACTTTACTATACTTTACAATATTTTTTCTTAAAAATCAACTTTTTTTATAAAAAGTTTCTTGACAATGGAAAAAATATATTGTATACTTGAATCAGTTAGAACAATGACAAAAAAAAATAGGCATATTGCCTACTTAACATAATTCACAGAATTGTTATGAACAAAGCCTAGTTCAACGGCTTTTCTTTGTACTTCCCTTATATTTACAAGATTAGCCTTTTTTTCTTCTAGGCTAGAATTTTCTTTTTTTAGTGTAATTAGTTGTTGTCTTAAAACTTCATTGTGTCTAGCGTTTGTGTATAATTTTGCAAATGAAAAAGTATTGCATAAAATAAAAATTAAAACCAAGACTGTACTATAAAATATTTCTGTTGCTGTAATTGGTAATGCACCAACATAAGCTTTCGTATTTTTTTTTGCTATTTTCTTATCTATTACTCTTACTCTTTCCATATTAATTAATTCCTTTCAAATATTCTTAGTTGTGCTGAATGTGATCTATTATTTTCATCTAATTCATTTTTTTTTGCTACAATTGCTTTTTTATTCACAATTTTACCTAATGGCTTTTTTTGACAAATACATATAGGTAAATCTTTAGGACAAGTACAAGGATTTTCGTAATATCTAAATTTTTCCTTTACTATTTTGTCTTCTAGTGAATGAAAGGTAATAACCAGTAGCCTTCCACCTGAATTTAATAATTTCACTGCCTTATCTAATGCAAGCTCTAATACATCTAACTCATTATTAACATATATTCTCAGTGCTTGAAACGTCCTTTTTGCTGGATGCTTTTTCATGCTCTTTCCTATAGCTCGTATTACAATTTGTGCTAAATCTGTTGTAGTTTCAATATCAGAATTTTCTCTTGCTCTACAAATATACTTTGCAATTTTTCTTGCATTAGGTTCTTGACCATATTTAAATATTATATCTGCAATTTCTTTTTCACTAAATTTATTAACCACTTCATATGCAGAAATTGATGTATTTTTATCCATACGCATATCTAATTTTGCCTCATACTTATATGAAAATCCACGGTTTGGATCATCTAATTGTTTTGATGACACTCCTATATCCATTAGTATTGCATCAACTTTTTCATATCCTGCCATGTATACAACACTATCCATGTTTTTAAAATTATTTCTAAATATTTTTAATCTATCTGAATAGTCTTTTAACCTTTCACTTGCAAAATTTATGGCTTCGTCATCCTGATCTATTGCTATTAATGTACCACTAGAATTTTTTAATATTCCTTCACTATGTCCTCCACCACCTAGTGTACAGTCAAGATATATCGTATATTCAGGCTTTATCATATTTTCTATTACTTCGTTGTATAAAACTGGTTTATGATACATGATACCTCCTATAAATTTAAATCCTTAACTATATCATCAATATTTTCAATAGATTCTAACATAAATGCATCCCATACATCTTTAGACCATATTTCAATTTTATCATTACTACCTGCAACTACAACATCTTTTTCTATTTTAGAATATGTTTTTAAAGATAGCGGTATATTAATTCTACCTTGTGAATCAAACTCTAATTCTGTTGCTGCAGAAACAATAAATCTTGCATATATTCTTTGGCTTTTATCAGTGGTTTTAATATTTTCTAGCATCTTCATTTTTTCATTCCATCTATTTATAGGAAATAAATCAATGCAATTATCAAGTCCCCGTGTAATGACAAAAGTAGTTCCAACCAGTTGTTCACGGAATTTAGAAGGTAGTGTTATTCTACCTTTATTATCTATTTTACAGTTAAATTCTCCCATGAACATACATGATCACCTACCTTCTACCACGAGTCCCCACTTTGCTCCACCTATATATTTATACTATATTTTTTTTTAAAATGCAAGCTTTTTATTAAAAAAAGTAAAAAAAAAGATGATAAAATAATTTATCATCAATTTTTTGTTATGGTCTTTCTACTATCATTTGTACATATTCAAATACGTCAAACCCTAATCTTTTGTATAGCTTCATTGCTCCTTCATTTTCTTTTGTTACTTCTAATCTTATTCTAGAATAGTCTTTGTATTTTTCAAACAGATAATTAAACACTTTTGTAGCTATTCCTTTTGATCTATATTCTTCAATTATATACAATTCTTCCGCCCAAAGTACCATTGATCCTGCTTCTTGCGAATATGTTTTTGAAACCATGCAGTATCCTATTATCCTATTATTCACTTCTAACATATATAAATCTGCATATACTTTACTTTTTAATATATAATCAAAAGAATTTTCTAATTTTTTGATTTCTATAGGATGCAAGCAAGCACTTGAATTATAGAAATCATTAGCTAATTTTAAATAAGTTTTTCTATCGTCTTCACGTATTTCTCTTATGCAAATGTCCATTTTTCCTCCTATAAAAAAAGGCGAAAAACGCCTTTTTATATCTTTATTAAACAAGTTCTATTATTGCCATTTCTGATGAATCTCCACGTCTAACATCTGTTTTTACGATTCTTGTGTATCCACCATTTCTTTCTACATATTTAGGAGCTATTTCCTTAAATGCTTTTACTACTGATTCTTCATGTCTCAAAAATGCAAATGCTTGTCTTCTTAAATGTATTTTCTTCGCTGTATCCTCTGTAGCGTTATATTTTTTACCTAATGTAATTACTTTTTCAACAAATTTTCTTAATTCTTTTGCTCTAGTAACTGTTGTTTCTATTCTTTCAGCTTTTATCAAAGATATTGTCATGTTTTTTAACATTGCTAATCTATGATCTGTTCTTCTTCCAAGCTTTCTGTATGATTTTCTATGATTCATTGATTTTTTAAACCTCCAATCTTTTATTCAATGTTAAAGCCATATTCTTTAAGCTTTTCAATAATTTCTTTTAGTGATACTTTACCTAAATTTTTAACTTTTTCTAATTCTGCTAAACTCATTTTAGATAAATCACCTAATGTATTAATTTTAGCTCTTTTTAGTCCATTACTTGCTCTAACTGATAGTTGTAATTCTTCAATTTTTAAGTCAGAGTATGAATTTGGTTCTGCTGGGCTTATAATTATTTCATCTTCGTCAGCATCTCCTCTATACTTAGCCATTGAGTTTCCTATATTTGTAAATGGTTTAACATGTATCATTAATAATTCTACTGCATATGATAATGCATCATGAATTTCAACACTACCATCTGTTTCAATTTCTAGAATCAATTTATCGTAGTTTGTAACACGTCCTACCATTGTATCTTTTACTGTATAATTTACTCTCTTTATTGGTGTATATATCGCATCAACTGCTAAAAAGTTTAATTCCCAACCCTCTTTAGATATTTCATCAGAAACTACAAATCCTTCACCTGAATCTACCAAGAATTCCATATTAAATTCTCTATCAGTAGTCAATGTTGCAATAACTTGATCAGGATTTACAATATTAATTCCCATTTCTGCCTTTATATCTGCTGCTGTAATAACTTTTGGTCCTTTTACTGATAACGACATTCTCTTTTCACCAGGTTCATCAAGCTCTATTATTATTTCTTTAACATTTAAAATAATATCAGTAACAGCTTCTTTTACACCATCTAAAGTTGTGAATTCATTTAAAACACCATCTATTTTAATACCCTTTATTGCTGACCCTGGTATTGAAGATAATAAAATTCTTCTTAAGGCATTACCTATTGTATTACCATATCCTCTATATAAAGGTTCTAATGTGTAAATTGCTGAGTATTGATTTACCTTTTCTTCCGTTAACTTAATATTTTTGGCTATTTTTTCTATATTTAACAAGCTAAATCACTCCTTGCATTGATCTTAATAAACTAACTACACAAATTATCATCTAGAATAGAATTCTATTATCATTGCTTCATCAACTTCAAAATCAACTACATCTCTAGTTGGATTTTCTAATACCCTTCCAATTTTCTTAGTTTCATCTAATTCAAGCCAACCTGGTACTGTTTTTGTTCCTACTGAATTTTTAATAACATCTAATTCTTTAGATTTTTCTCTAACTTCAATTACATCACCTTGTTTTACTCTAAATGAAACAATATTTACTTTTTTTCCATTTACTAATACATGTCCATGGTTAACTAATTGTCTTGCTTGTCTTCTAGTTGAACCTAAACCTAATCTGTAAACAACATTATCTAATCTTCTTTCAAGATATTGAAGTAGTAATTCACCAGTTACTCCTTCTTTTCTTGTTGCTTCTTCGTATAATTTATAGAATTGTTTTTCCATAACTCCATACACGAATCTTGCTTTTTGTTTTTCTCTCATTTGTATTCCATATTCAGTTAATTTTTTATTTGCATTTGGTCTTAAGTTTCTTCTTGATTTTTTATTTACTCCTAATGCTATTGGATCTAATCCAAGTGTTCTACATTTTTTTAGAACTGGTTGCATATTTCTTGCCATCTGTTTAATTTCCTCCTTACCCTAAATTATATTCTTTTCTTAGGTGGTCTTGCACCATTGTGAGGTACTGGAGTTATATCTACTACTCTTGTAACCTCTAATTCAGTTGCTTGTATTGATCTTATTGAAGCTTCTCTTCCAGATCCTGGTCCTTTAATCTTTATTTCGATTTTTTTCATTCCATTATCTATTGCAACTTGTGCTGCTTGTTCTGCTGCTATTTGTGCTGCAAATGGAGTTCCTTTTTTAGTACCTTTGAACCCTGAAGTTCCTCCTGATTTCCAAGCTATTACTTTACCTTCAGTATCTGTAATAGTAACAACTGTATTATTGAAAGTTGAATGTATGTATGCAATACCATTAGGTATGTTTTTCATTTTTTTCTTTTTTGAAACTACTGTTTTCTTTGCCACTTACGGTTTCCTCCTGTCCTATTATTTCTTCTTAGCTACAGCCATTTTTGCTGGACCTTTTCTTGTTCTAGCATTAGTCTTAGTTTTTTGACCTCTTACTGGTAACCCCATTTTGTGTCTTAAACCTCTGTAACATTTTATGTCTGTTAATCTCTTTATATTAAGTCTAATTTCTTTTCTCAATTCACCTTCGATTTTGTAATCATCCATTATTTTTCTGATTTTTCCTAAATCTTCTTCTGTTAAATCTTTAACCTTAATATCTCTGTCTACTCCAGCTTTTTTCAATATTTCATTTGAAGTACTTCTACCTACACCAAATATGTAAGTAAGTGAGATTTCAACTCTTTTATTTCTTGGTATATCCACTCCTGCTATTCTAGCCAAATTTTTTCCTCCTTAATTTTGATATTACCTTCTTCAATATGCCTTATTACCCAACATAAGCGATAAGAATAAGCCCTACAGCCAAACATATCTTTACAATTTTTATATCTAGGTATGTATAAAAATTATTATTTTATGTTTTCTATATTACTATCCTTGTTTTTGGTTATGTTTACGGTTTTCACATATGACTCTGACAACTCCAGATCTTTTTATAATCTTACATTTGTCACAAATCCCTTTAACAGATGCCTTAACTTTCATCTGAAAACCTCCTTTATTTTTTTCTGTATACGATTCTGCCACGTGACAAGTCGTATGGCGATATTTCTACAGTAACTTTGTCACCAGGTAAAATTTTAATATAATTCATTCTCATTTTACCAGATATATGTCCTAATACTGTATGCCCATTTTCAAGTTTTATTTGAAACATTGCATTTGGTAGAGCTTCTAATATCTCCCCTTCAAGTTCTAGAACATCTTGCTTAGCCATTAAATCACCTCGAATCATATAAATATAGTTGCAAAACACTGCAACTGATATAGTATAGCATGTATAAAAAAAAAAATCTAGTGAATTTCACTAGATTTATTGACAAAATTTAAAATTCATATCTATAACCTAAGCTTATTTGCCATTTGCTATACATACAATTAGAAAATGTTTTTTCAAAATCATAATAAATATATGATTTTTCATCAACATTAAATGTTCCACCTATACCTAAACTAAACCATGTATTATTATTTTTTTGGGTTTTTTCTATTGATATGCCATTTTTATCTATCGCAACATACCTAGCATCACCTAAAAATTCATGTAATACACCTAATTTTAAATAATGTGTCTTGTACCCAAAATTTAATCCTAATTTCCCTATAACTGAATTGACCGAATCAATATCTACCATTATTTCTCTATTTGTTTTATACGAATGTTTTCCTATATGTGTATATGTAGCTTGTAATAATGGCGTAATACTTAAATTTTCATTAAGCATATATTTTTTACCTGTTTCCACTCCTACAGCTATTGATGAATTTCTGTATGTAGCTCCATCTTTAAAAGTAGCAAATTTTAAATTATATTGATTTTTTATACTAGAATATTTTTCTATTAAATCTATATAATATTTATTATCATTATTCAAATACGTAAGATATGCTAATATACTTGTAATATTTGAATATCCCTTACCATGAGAATATCTTGTATAGTTATACTTATTAGAAAAAGATACGCCTAAAAGTAAACTAGGATTTATTCTCCTATCAATACCAACTTGCAACAAATAGAAATTATCACATTTTTGATGCTGACCAGTACCAACTCTAGCCCAAACATCTGTTTTATGCCCCAATAAATTTAATTCTCCCATTCTCTGGTGCAATGTATCTATTTCAAGCCTTGCTAAACCTAAATTATATAAAGTAGCTCCGTAATCATTAAAGCTTTTTAATATAGATGCATCATTTTCAAGTATATCTGTAACAAACCATAATGAATCTTTTTTTTCTAATTTTAATTTATATTTTTTTAAACTTCCTGCTTCTTCACTTTCAACACCTACAAAGTTTGAACCAAGATCTGCTGCGGTTGTTACAACTAATATTCCCTCATTATTATCTAACAAGTACTCTTTAAGTCTTTTTATACCTGAATGTTTTTGAACTATATTATGATTACCACTACCTACAAGTACCCTTACTAGTTGCTTTGTAACATCTACATTAATAGTTCCACCATTCCCATTTAATTCACTTATATTTAACTCCTTTCTATTATCTAGTTGTATTTTACATTTTTTACATATACTACATTTTCTACAATTATCCAAACTATCTTCCTTATCATCCCATAGATTTAGTATTGAATTATTTAAAGTTAAATTCCCTAAATTGAAATATTTATTTGGCTCATCTAAATTTAGTATAGAATTATCCATAGTTACATTTATAGAACTATTATTCTCTTTTTTTCCATATTCTTTTTCTTTATCATACTTTAGAGTAAATATAGAATTATTTTTTAAACTAACAGTAGTTTGGGCATTCGTTCCTACAGCTTCAAGTATATTTGATTCCATATTAGAATTATCTAAATTAAATTCTAACTTCGCCCCTCTAGAAGCACGCACGTCTCCTATATAATTTGATTTATTATTTAAGTATATTTTCAATGTTGCGTCTTCTCCAACATGTATATCTCCTTTTATATTTATAACAGCATTTTTACTAAATATTAATGCTTTTGTTTTTTCTCCATTACCGACTTCTATTGCTTTTTTTGCATCAATATCAACGTTATTAGAAAGTAAAACTTGTCCACTTTCAACTTTAATACCAACCTTACCTTTAATATTTACTTTATTTTGGAAAACAATATTGCCTTTTTTATTTGTTACACCTACAGCATCTGGCAAATTTATATTGACTTCTTCATTTATTGTTTCCGTACCCTTTTTATTATGAATAATAGGTGTATCTATAACTCTTGCATATGACAATAAATTTACCATTGAAAACATTATGTATATTTTTTTTAATGACATTTTGATGTTTCTCCTTTTTTTATTTTAATTAGTTTGAAATTTTATTGTAATACTTCCATTTCATTTAAAAAAAAGCATTTTTTATCAAAACATCTGTTTATTATTTAACTGAATGTATAAATTAAAATATACATTATTCTTAAAGTATTAACTCTTACAAACAAAAAAAGAACAAATTTACAACTAATGTATTTTTGTCCTTATATAATTCAATCAATATAACTTTTGCATTCTCACTATATTTTTTAATTTCTACACCTTCATTTTTTAATATTATTGTAGAGGCTTATCTGATTTAGTAGAC
>CABURZ010000024.1 GCA_902494065.1 uncultured Sneathia sp.
AGAATATACAGGTGTTACTTTTGCATCAGCTGGTCAATATTTAGACTCTGGTTGCAAGGTAATACATGCTGCTTCATATACAAGTTCTAAAGTTAAATCAAAAAGTATTTCAAAAAATGGTGGTTGGGCATGCTATCGCAGTCTTATGGAAGTTGTTCCTGGAGTTAAACATATAAAGGCAACAGCAGAATGTGAATCATTAATGTTAGATAACCTATCAAAATCTGACACAATACCTATGATAGTTTCAAATACAGATGACATAGATATAGGACATGAAGCTTCTATAGGTAGAATATCTGATGATGCTATCTTTTATTTAATGCAAAGAGGACTAACTAATGATGAAGCAAAAGCTTTAATTATTCGTGGATTTGTAGAACCTATATCAAAAGAATTGCCGTTAGAATATGCTGTTGAATTAAACAGACTTATTGAAATTGAATTAGAAGGAACTATAGGTTAGGAGGCATAAAATGGAAAAATATGAAACAATAAAAAAACCTACATGGAAAAGACTAGGATATACTCCCAACGAAACTATAGAGCAAAAAGAATATTTTAGTGATAATATATCTTTTCTTAACATAGATCAAAAAGGTATTAATTTTGGTAAATATGACGATACAAGACCTACGCCATATCGTGGTTTAGGAGAATACTACGAACTAGAAAATACATCTAGATTAAACCATTCTTTAAATTTAAATATTACTGAAGAAATACCAAATATGATAGCCATAAAATTTGATTTAAATAAATTATCTGATACTTTAATAAATGGTATAAATATTAATTTATCTAAAGGTTCAAAAGCTCGTATACTACTTTTATTAGAATCAAATGATGAAAATTCACACTATCATAATGGATATGTTAGAGTTAACTTAGATGATGATGCTGAATTAGAATTAATAAATTTACAAAATCTAAATGGTAATTCTAAAAACTTTACCCAAACAGACTTTGTTTTAAATAATAGGATAAAATTAGAATATTCCGATCTAGAATTAGGTGGAGGAATAAATGCAGTTGCAGCAAAATCAAGATTTTTAGGTGAAGGATCTGAGGTTCTTTTTGTCCCTGCATATCTTGTAGATGAAAAAAGAAAAGCTGACTTTGAATATTCGCTACTTTTCCATGGAAAACGTAATAAAGGTGATATTGAAGGTAGAGGTGCAACAAAAGATTATGGTACAAAAATTTTTAGAGGAAATATATATTTCTATGAGGGATGTAGCAAATCTACAGCAAGCGAAGGTGAATTTTCTATACTTTTAGATAGTACAATTAAAATACACTCTATACCTGCTATGTTATGCGATGAAGACGATGTACTAGGAGCACATGCTGCATCAGTTGGTAAAGTAAATGAAGATAGACTTTTTTATCTTATGTCAAGGGGCTTCAGTGCAAAAGAAGCAAAAAAAATAATTGTAGAATCATCATTTAGACCAATTTTTGAAAAAATTGAATTTGATGATATTAAAGAAAAAATGTTTAAAGAAATTAATAATAGGATGTTGTAATGAATAATAATTTAAGAAATCATTTTCCGCTATTTAGTAATAAAGATGTGGCATATTTAGATAGTGCTGCTACGACTCAAAAACCTAAAATGGTTATAGACGATTTAGTTGAATATTATGAAAACTATAATGCTAACGCAGGACGTGGATCATATGAATTATCTATGCAAAATACTTCTATCATTGAAAATACTAGAAAAAAAGTAAAAGAATTTATAGGAGCAAGTGATAAAGGAGAAGTTGTATTTACTAAAAACTGTACAGAAGCAATAAATTTAGTTGCATATTCATATGGATTAAACTTTTTAAGTTCTCAAGATGAAATACTTTTATGTATTTCAAACCATCATGCAAATATTGTACCTTGGCAATTTGTAGCTAAAATCACAAAATGCACTCTAAAATATTTCTATTTAGATGATGATGGTCAAGTTGATCTAGAAGATTTTAAGTATAAGGTTAATAAAAACACAAAAATTGTTGCACTTTCTTCTGTTGTAAATACAACAGGAGTAATACAACCATTTACAAAAATCATTGAATACGCCCATAAATATGGCTCTCTTGTATTACTTGATTGTTCACAATCCATAGCACATTTTAAACATGAAGTAGATAAATGGGATGCAGATTTTGTTACATTTTCAGGTCATAAAATGTTTTCTTGTTTTGGTGTTGGAGTATTATACGCTAAAAAAGAACTTCTTGATAAAATGCCCCCTTTTATTTATGGTGGAGATATGATAGAATACGTGGAAGAACAAAAATCTACATATGCTAGTGTTCCTACAAAATTTGAAGGTGGAACTATGGATACAGCTAGTATATCAACACTCTCACGTGCCATAGACTATATAACTTTAATAGGATTTAGTGAAATAGAAAAAATAGAAAACATGCTTATGATAGAACTTTTATTTAAACTGAATTCTCTTGATTTTGTTGAAACTTATTATACAGAAAATGTAGATAGAGTCCCTGTAGTTGCCTTTAATGTAAAAGGAGTACATTCACACGATACCGCCTTTATCTTAGATAAATATGGTGTATCAGTAAGATCTGGACAACATTGCACAGGACCACTTCATAATTTTATGTGTGTAAATTCTACTTGTAGAGTTAGCTTTAATGTATATAATACATCTAGTGATATTGATAAACTAATAGAAGCACTAAAAAAAGTAAAAGAGGTTTTTAAAATATGAACGATATAGATAAAATTTATCAACAAACAATTTTAGAATACAACAAAAGATATGACTTAAAAAAAGAGATAGATAATCCAACTTTCGTTGAGCGTGGTCATAATCCAAGTTGTGGGGATGATTTAACTCTTTTAGTTAAAGTAAATGATAATATAATAGAAGATGCTTCATTTATTGGTGCAGGTTGTGCTATATCAACAGCATCTATTTCAATGTTAATTGATGATATTAAAGGAAAAGATATTAATACTTCAAAAAAAATAGTTGAAAATTTCTTTGCCATGATGACAGATCATAAAGAAGGAGATTTTAACCTATTAAAAGATGCCGTACTTATGGAATATGTACGTGATATGCCCGCAAGAGTAAAATGTGCAACACTTGCATGGAGATGTTTTGAAGTAATATTAAAAAAAGAGGGGAAAGCATGAAAACAGAAGATATAATATCATATATTGCAAATGCAAAAAAAACTACACCTTGTGAGCTTATAACTGATGAGGAAATCAAAAATACATATAATTGTAAAGTTATAGGTGATAATTTAAAATTTATTTATGGTGATTATACAGACATAGAAAAAATAATTAAAGAAAATAGTTTACAAAATTATCATTTGAAAAATGATAGACGTAACTCAGGTGTACCTATGCTTGATATAAAAAATATTAATGCAAGAATAGAACCAGGTGCCATTATACGTGATATGGTAGAAATTAAAGATAAAGCAGTAATAATGATGGGTGCTATAATAAATATAGGTGCAAAAATAGGTGAAGGTACTATGATAGACATGGGTGCTATATTAGGTGGACGTGTAGAAGTTGGTAATAACTGTCATATAGGTGCTGGAACAGTTTTAGCTGGGGTTATAGAGCCACCTAGTGCAACTCCTGTTGTAATAGAAGATAATGTTGTAATAGGAGCTAATGCAGTAGTACTAGAAGGTGTAAGAGTAAAAAAAGGCTCAGTTGTAGCAGCGGGAGCTGTTGTAACACAAGATGTCCCTGAAAATGTCGTTGTAGCTGGAATGCCTGCTAGAATCATTAAAAATGTAGATAAAAAAACTGAAAGTAAAACTGAAATAGTTCAAGATTTAAGAAAATAAGCGGATTGTTGTCCGCTTTTTCTATAAGTTTTCTTTAATTTCTAAAATAGATAAATATTTATCAAGACTTTCATTTATATAGCTTGCAAAAATTTTTACCATAGCATTAAGATTATTGTTTTTATGATATTCATCAAAAGCATTATAATATTTAAGTCTATCTTTGAATTTTATATCTATTGGTGGTAATCCATATTTCATCAATTCTAAATTAACTAGTAATCTTCCTGTTCTCCCATTTCCATCTATAAAATGGATGAATTGATTCAAATTCAATATGAAATTTTGCAATTTTGGTTACAATATGGTCTTTAGATGACATATAATCTAAAAGTAAACTTTCCATTCTAGGTTTAACTAAATAAGGTTGTACTGGCTCATGATATGCACCCATAATTTTAACTGGAATACTTCTATAAACCTCTCTATCTTCTTTGTTATTATTCCCCAAAACTAAATAGTGTATTTGTTTTATTATATATTCTGTTAAATTTGCATTTTCTTTTACCAAATCAACTATATAGTAAAATGCAGATTTATGTGATACAGCTTCAATATGGTCTTTCAATGGTTTCTGACCTATTGTTATTCCTCTTAAAACCATATCTGTTTCTCGTAAAGTCAATGTATTCCCCCTCAATTGCATTACTATTATATGTATATTCTACCATAAATTCTTTCATCAATCTTGAAACTTCCATTTCACTTAATGGTTGTTTTTCTTTAAGTTTCAATAATTTTTCATCTATAATACCTAATATTTTACTCTGATTTTTTATTCTACCATCATTAGGTTTTGTAGCATTTATCGGTATATTCCAAATTTTACCATTTTTATAAGCACCAAAAACTTTACCTTGAGAACATAAAACACGGACTCTTCTTTAAGATATATTCCATTTTTTAGCTATTTCTTTTATTCCAACATACATAGTTATCACCAACATAATTATACCCCTTTTTTCGGAATAATATAAAATGCCATTCATTCCTTGCTTTTTATTTTATTTTTTGCTAGAATTATCCAAAAGGAGCTGATGTAATGAAAATACAAAATATAAAAAAAATTAATATAACCTGTTCCCAAACTAATATAATACTAATCCAAACTGATGATGACAATTTTGAAGTCAGTATAGATTCTAGTAAAAATAGTGAAAGTAAAAAAATTATGCATATTTATGAAAATGATGTATTAAATATATTTACTAAATTCCAACAAAATTATGTTACAGGATTTAATTTTAAAACAATTTTTAATGTAACTATTAAAGGAAACTTTAACAACTTAGATCAACTAACAATTGGCTCAAATATAGGAGAATTATTGATCAAAAATACTCAATTAAAAAACTTTAAATTAGAATCTAATATAAGTAAAATTAAAATACATAATTGTAATCTATTAAATAATACCCTTGAACTTAATGGCTCAAAATTAAATATATACGACTCTACTTTAAACAAAACTAAAATAGAATCTAATGTTGGCAAGATACGTGCATATAATTCACTGATAAAAGATTTTGTAAAAATCGAAGCTAATGTATCTAGCATTTATTTAAATATTTTAAATTTAGATGAAGTCAAGCAAAAAAAATTATTTAATATTAAGAAGATTATGACACACTTTAAGATAGTAAAATAGGAGCTTTTAAAAAGCTCCTATATAAATTTAAAAATTTTTTCTACGTAATATTTACTTATTTCTAAATCTGTATTTTCCATCAAATATTCTTCTAATAAATTAACAAAATAGATTTCACTTTCAAGATGTCCAAAATCTATCATATCTATTCCATATTCTAATGCATCTTGTGCCTCGTGATATTTAATGTCAGCTGTGATAAATAAATCAACCTTGTCTTTTACATTATTAAAAAAATCCATTCCAGATCCTGTAACTAGTGCAAACCTTCTTATGTTTTTATGAAAATTTCTAGATATTACTCTTAAATTTTGTATGTTTAAATTTTTCTTAATTGTATTAATAACTTCTTCTAATTTTAATCCCTTATTTAATTCATAATATCTTAATGGCATATTAGTAGTTTCAGTAATATAAATTCTTTTGGCATCTATATTCATTTTTTTAAAAACATAGTCATTTAACCCGCCTAAGCTAGAGTCTAGATTAGTGTGCATAGCATAAATTGCAATATTATTTTGTATAATTTTAATAATTCTAGACCCTATTATATCATCATTTGTTATTCTTTTTAATGGTCTAAATATTAATGGGTGATGAGAAATTATTAAATTTACTCCTTGATTTATAGCTTCATCTACCGTATTTGAATCTACATCAAGAGATAATAAAACTTTTTTTATTTCCATATTTTTGTCACCTGCTAATAGACCAACATTATCCCACGGCTCACAAATATTTTCAGGAAATTTTTCATTAAGCTTTTCTATCAACTTAAATAATTTCAATTTTCCTCCGTTTCACTGATTTTTTTCAAAATATTTTCTAATTTGCTAGTATATTCTTTTTCATCTATTTTCAAACTTTCACAAATTTGATTTTTGTTATAGTTAAACCCTTCAAGATTTAAATATTTAATTAAAAATTCTTCTTCAAAATATGTAAACATAAATGTTTTTCTATCTTTTTCAAATTCATCTGTTACTTTTTCTGTATAAGTATATACATCATCTAAATCTTCAATTTCTATACCGCTATACATTCTATCTAAATTTTCAAAATATTCTTTTTTAACTCCCATACCAGAAAGTACAGTATCTAAATCCTCATTTTTTTCTAATCTATCACGTATCTTTAAATATACTAGTATAGATATTTTAGTTGAATAATTTTCATTTTCACTTTTTATCTGGAATTGCAACTGAGATATAGTAGAATATACTTCAAATATTTCTTTAATTTTTGAAAAATCATATTTTTTTTCTAATTTACTAACATAATTTTTAAAAAATTGTAGTGCAATCAAATATGATTCATTAACTAATTCTATAAAAGAAAAATTTGCTTTAATATTTTTAATTGCTTGTATTATGGCGATATTAATCAAGGATAAAAGTTTTTCATCTTTTATACCCTCCCTATTTTCTCCATTTTTAATGCTTTCTATATATTCTTTAGTGCTATCACTTATACTAGCTATACTATTAGATAATTCAAATGACTCTCTAATATTTGCTATATTTTTATCTACTATGTATGTTGATAAAAGCAGTGTTTGTAATTCATCTAGCTTTATTTTCTTTAATTCTTTATTTAAATCTACTTTTTCCAACTTTTCTATTTTTTGCAATAACTCATTCATTTTTTCAATCCTTCTACAAAGTCTATAACCTTTTTGTCAACATTTTCTTGTACAAGTTTTTTTGTACCTTTATCTAAATTGCTTCTAAATGCTACTGTTCTAACTATCCAAAATAAGCTACCAAACCCTATAATGCACATAAGTAAAAAATCAGAGTTTAATTTCAATAAAAAAGCTGCTACGATTGTGACTACAAACATATATATTACAAAATATATAACTTCTTTTAAAAAAAGTTTTTTAGCTCTTTTAACATATCCTTTATAGCTTAGTTGTATTATTCTATTTAATTCATCCTGATCATAATTTTCTAAAACTTTTTTATATACTTCTTTTTTATCAGTAATATATTTTCTTAATTCATCAAATATATATTCTGCCTGTATCAAATTATTTTCACTATTCTTTAAAATATCTAAAAATTTTTCAATATTTTTTTCTATCATACAGTTACTTCCTCTTTTGGTATATTTAAGTATTTCCTATTTTTTTCTATTACACATCTTACTTTTTTTAGGTATTCTTCTGTTTGTTCAATAGAAAAACCTATATATTTTGATGGATTTAGTATATCATTCATTTCATCGCAAGTTATGCCTAATCTTCCATCTTTTAATATTCTATCAATCAAATTATTTTCATTGCCGTATAATTTTATGCTTTTTACCTCTTCCATAGACAATTCTCGAATTATTTCATGTACATCTTGTCTATCCATTCCTTTTTTTACAGCTTTCATCATAATATTTTCTGTAGCCATAAATGGTAGTTCTTTTTTCACATTTTTTTCTATCATTTTTTCATATACAACTACACCATCAAGTATATCTTCTATTATTATCAATATTGCATCTATTGCTAAAAAGCTTTGAGGATATGAAAGTCTTTTATTAGCTGAATCATCTAATGTTCTCTCAAACCATTGAGTGCTATGCACTAAATGTCCATTTAATTCTTGACTTATTACATATTTAGCCAAACTTGAAACTCTCTCACATCTCATAGGATTTCTCTTATACGCCATAGCAGATGATCCTATTTGATTTTTAAGAAATGGTTCTTCCAATTCTTTTTCATGTTGAAGCAATCTAAAATCATTTGTAAATTTATGTGCAGAACTTGCAAGGCTTGCTAAGGTTTGTAATATATATGTATCTTGTTTTCTATCATATGTTTGACCACTTACTTCTTGACTTTTGCTAAATCCCATAGATTTTGTAACTAATTCATCTAATTTTTTTAATTTTGAATAATCATCACCAAAAAGTTCTTTAAAACTAGCACCCGTTCCTGTAGTACCCTTAACACCTCTAAATTCTAAATTTTCTATCCTTCTATCAATCTCATTTAAATCATACATAAATGATTTAATCCAAAGTGTTGCTCTTTTACCAACTGTACTAAGTTGTGCTGCTTGATAGTGAGTATATGATAAGCAAGCAAGACTCTTATACTTATCTGCAAAATCAGATAATAATTCAATTACCCTTAAAAGTCTACTTTTAGTTAATTCTAATGCTTGCTTTATTTGAATTAAGTCTGTGTTATCCCCAACATATGCACTAGTAACTCCTAAATGTATTATAGAACGAGCTTTAGGGCAAGCATCACCAAAAGTATATACATGTGTCATAACATCATGACGTAATTTTTTTTCATATTCTCTTGCCTTATCAAAGTCAATATTATATATATTATCCTTCATTTGTTCCAACATTTCAGAAGTTATATTACCTAATCCTAATTCTTTTTGAGCTTTTGCTAAATTATACCAAAGCTTTCTCCATGTACTAAACTTATTTGTAGGAGAAAAAATATATTGCATTTTTTTGCTTGCATATCTACTACATAAAGGATTATCGTATTTATCCATAAATTAGAATTCCTCTCTATAGATGTTTTGTGTTCTCTCAGGACCAACTGATACTAGTGAAACCTTTACACCTAAATGATTTTCAATAAATTCTATATAATTTCTACAATTTACTGGTAAATCTTCATATTTTGTAATATTACTAATATCTTCGCTCCATCCCTTAAGTGTCTTATATACTACTTTAAACTCTTTTGATTGACGTAAATTACCTTGGTAGCTGTCGTATACTTTACCATCAATTTCATATCCTACAGCAACCTTAATTTCATCAAAGCCAGTTAAAACATCTATTTTAGTTAAAACTATATCTGTTAGCCCATTTATCATAGTTGCATATTTACCCATAACTAAATCTAGCCAACCACATCTTCTTGGTCTACCTGTAGTTGCACCATATTCATGTCCTACTTCACGTATTTTTTCTCCAGTTTCATCTAGTAATTCTGTAGGATAAACTCCTTGTCCAACTCTTGTAGAATATGCTTTCATTACACCTAAAACTCTATTTATTTTCTTAGGTCCAACTCCTGTACCAACACAAACTCCACCTGCTGTTGGTGATGATGATGTCACATATGGATATGTTCCAAAATCTATATCTAACATTAATGCTTGTGCTCCTTCAAATAATATTCTTTCTCCCTTATATATTGCATTATTTAAAGTGCTTACACAATCAATTATTCTTGGTGTTATTTTTTTTGCAATTTCCACATATTTGTTATAAATTGCATCAAAGTCGAAAGTAGGTTTTCCATATCTAGATAACATATCATTTTTTTCTTTTAAATTCCATATTAATTTATCTTTGAATCTATCTAAATCTAGTAAATCTCCTATTCTTATACCATTTCTTGCAATTTTATCTATATAACAAGGTCCTATCCCTCTTTGAGTTGTTCCTATTTTATTTTCACCTAATGCTTCTTCTTTAGCTTTATCTATTGCAATATGATATGGTAATATTATGTGAGCTCTTTCATCTATATATAATTTAGATAAGTCAAGTCCTCTTTTTTCCAACTCTTCTATTTCTTCTAAAAGTACTTCTAAGTCAACAACAACCCCAGCACCTATTATACATTTACCTTTAGAACTAATTATACCTGATGGTAATAAGTGTAGTACAAATTTTTCATCTCCAACTACAACAGTATGCCCTGCATTATTCCCACCTTGAAATCTTACAACATAATCAGCTGTAGGAGCTAGTACATCTATAATTTTCCCTTTTCCTTCATCTCCAAATTGTGTTCCTACTACAACAAAAGTATTATTCATTTTCTTCCTCCTGTACAACTTCTCCTAAATATGGCAATGTTCTATATTCTTGTGCATAATCTATACCATAACCTACTATAAAGACATCTGGAATTGTAAATCCAATATAATCTATTTTAACATCATGTATTCTTCTTGATGGCTTATCAAGCAAACTACATATTTTCAAACTTTTAGGTTCTCTTTGTAATAGAAAATCTTTTATTTTGTATAATGTAGTACCTGTATCAATAATATCTTCTATTATCAAAACGTTTTTACCACAAATATCTTCATCTAAATCTTTTTTTATATTAATATTTCCACTAGTTGTCATAGAATTACCGTAGCTAGAAACACACATAAAATCTATTCTACAATTAGCTGTTATCTTTCTTGAGATATCTGCTAAAAATAGAGCTGAACCACGTAATAATGCTACTAATACTAAATCTTCATCTTTATAATCTTCTGATATTTGCTTTCCTAATTGTTCAATTCTATTTGCAATCTTTTCTTCACTAATAAGCTCTCTAACGTAATGTTTCACTTTTACCCCTCCAAAAATCTTACTTTCCTTGTCTATTATATCACATTGTATAAAAAAATGCACTCCTACGAGTGCAAATAATACATTTTTAAAAATTTATTATCCAAGTGCTTTAACTTTTAAAGTTAATCTAGATTTTGTTCTTGATGCAGTGTTTTTCTTCAACACTCCTTTACTAACTGATTTATCCAATTCTTTGTATGCCAAAGATAATGCTAATTTTGCTTCTTCTACATTATTAGATTCAACAGCTGCAAGAACTTTTTTTACGAAAGTTTTAACTCTGCTTTTTATAGCTTGGTTTCTAAGTCTGTTTCTTTCTCCTAAAACAACTCTTTTTTTAGATGATTTAGTATGTGCCATTCTTCCTCCTTTTATACTTCAAATAATACTTTACCATGATAACACTTTTTTAACAAAAAATCAAGTGAGGTTCATCAAGTATTTTTTCTTTTCTTTCTTTTATGATAGTTTTAATAAATAATTTATGAACTTCTGCAATATATGGTGTTTCATCTATTATTTCATTAATTTTATCTAAATTTATTTTACCCACAATTTTATTTAATACTTTTGTTTAGACGGCTCAACTAATTTTTGCTCATCTATTGTTAATAAAATCTCACTTAATTCTGTCCCATATCCTTCTTGTTCACTACTTACTATTGTATTTTTTATAGATGTAAAATCCTTACATGCTACCACTATTTTATTCTTATATTTACCTACATATGTTTTTTGAACGGGAATGCCTAAAGTTTAAATTATTCTACATGAAATATATTCACTAAATATCACACTTTCTTTTCTATATTCCTAGATATTTATCTCTCAAATAATCTGCCTGTTCCTTTGTTATTACATTATCCCATTGTGCTGAATTTATACTTCCATAAAGTTCTCCCCACAAACAATCCCAAAATATGTCTGTTCTTTTCTGTCTTGTTTTTCCATTCTTCTATATCATGCACTAAATATGCAGGCAATTTTTCTTCATCTACTATTTTAATTTTATAACCTTTTTTTACTCATAAAAACTAATACTCTATTACTTCTCCATCGCCACTAATTTTAACTTCATAAATTTTTTGACCTATTATTGTTGTAAATATCCACGTCCCATTTTTCATAATAAATCCAGTATTTTTATCATTTTCCAATTTTTCATTATACTTTTTTAATAAATACTCTCTATTTATTTTATAAGCTTGTTTTCTATTTAACGTTCCTACGCTTGCACACGATGTAAATAATAGCAAAAATAATAATATCTTTATTCTCATTTTAATAACTCCTTAACCAAAGCAATAATTTCATCTTTTGTCTTATCTATTTTAAATCCTGCTGCTAATTTATGTCCACCACCATTTAAAAATGAAGCAATATAGTTTACATCTTTTCCTTTTGATCTAAAACTACCTTTAATAAATTTAGAATCCATTTGTTTTAAAAATAGTGCAACATCAACATCTTCTATTGTTAGCATATACTCTGATATGCCATCCATATCATCGCTTTCATAACCTGTATTTTCTGGTAAATAAAAATACATAAATTTTAAATCACTGTCGTAAATACCTTCCATTACACTTCTAGAAAATGCTTCTGCTTTTTTTCTTGATTTTGAAAAAACTAGCCTATATATTTCATTCATATTTATATTTGTTTTTGCAATTTCACTTGCAATTAAAAAAGTTTTATCTGTTACATTACTGTGTCTAAAATTACCTGTGTCATTTATTATACCAAGATACATATATGTCGCGATTTTTTCATCAATATCTATATTAAACACTTTTAAAAATTTATATATAAGCTCAGATGCTGAGGAAATATCCTCTATATAATTAATATCAAAATATCCTGTATTACTTATGTGATGATCTATACAAATAGTTTTTTTACTTTTTTTTATAGTAGCCTCATCTATTGCAACTCTTTGTATATTCGCAACATCTAATGAAATCAATAAATCTATTGATATATCATCATCTATTTTATTATATATTTTAGGTAAATATGGTAATTTTTCTACATATTTAGGTAATTTATCATTTATACAAACATATACATTTTTATTTTCATTAAATTTTTCTATCATATACTTAAAAGCAACAGTTGCTCCTATACAATCCCCATCTGGATTTACGTGACCAACTAATACTATATTATCAGCTTTTTCTATCTCTTTTTTTATTTTATCTAACATGACTCACCTCAAATTAATTTTAATACATCTTGAAACATCACAAGTATAGTTAATGTGATTAAAATTAAAAATCCTACTATATATATTTTTTCCTCTATTTTTTTACTAATTTTTACACCTATCATTTTTATTAAAGTTATATATATTCTACTTCCATCTAAACCTGGTATAGGTAACAAATTTACTATAGCAAGATTAATTGATATCATTACTATTAATAGTGATGATCCCTTAAATATACCTAACATTTTTGTAGTATTTACAACAGCTAAATGTATACCTATAGGTCCACTTAAATCTTTTAAGCTAGTTATATGAATTATTGCTATTAAATATGCCTTAATAGTTGTAATCAATCCTATAAATGCTCTTACAGGCTTAATCCCATTTAACAAAAATATACATAAGTACGCCAATATTAAATTCATAATTATTCCAGCTATCATTATACATATTTGTTTTATTTTAGATATATCTTCTAGCGTTTTTTCATCTAATTTCACATAACCTCCTAAAGGTAATAATCTAATTGAAAATATACCTTTAGAATAAATTTTAGTCCCCATACCTATAGAAAATTCTAACACCTTAACTTTAAAATATTTAGCTACAATAAAATGTCCAAATTCATGTACTACTATTACTAAAGTTAAAATAAATAAAGTCAAAAATATTATCATTCCAATCCTTTCAATATTTGCTCAATTATTAAACTATTCTTTGTATAAATTCCACTTGCATATCCATTAGATATATTTGCAATTAAAAGATTTTTATCATCTGTAATACATATTAATTTTGTGTTTTCATTTCTATTTATATGTACTGTCAAAGAATACTTTTCTAAAATTCTATCTTCTATATATCCTGAAACTAATCTTTTACTATTTGCAGACTCCAACATGTCTTGTAATTTATACGAAATATTATCCTTACCTTCTATATTATACACAAGATCATACCTTGTAGGATTATATATTTTTTCTAAATCTAATCCTATACTCTCTAAAATATATAGATATTCATTTTTGATCTTTTTAACTAAATCTTCTGGATAGATGGGGTTATAGTTTTTCAAATCTTTCTCACTAGGTATTATATATACAATTTGTTTATTTGCTAATTCTTCAAGTGCAGTATATACACTACTTCTAGGTAATTTTAATTTTTTTGAAATTTGTGTTCCATTTTGTCCTGAGATTTTTAATAATTCCAAATATATTAGTGCTTCATTTTCACTAAATCCTAATTTTTGTAATTTTTCAACTATTGTCATATCGCTTTTCTTATCCATTTCTTACTAACATATCTTTTAATACAAGGGTATAATTTTATTAAATCATCAACTTTTGCTATGAAATATACAAAATATACCGACAAATTAAATATATTAACTGATAAATATGTTAATGGTATTCCTATAAACCACATAATTAATATTTCTACTACCATACAAAACATAACATCTCCACCTGCACGTAATATACCTGATAAAAATAGTATACTATATGAATAAAATGATGTTATTATTGATTGAGTAATTATCAATTTTCTTGTAATATGATACATATTTTCAGTTAGTCCCATAACCTTTAGTATAAATGGTGCAATTATATTAAGTGCTATTACCACAAATATCATAACAAAGCTAAATAGTTTAAGACATTCATTAGAGTATCCATATACTTTTTCTTTATTATCTGCACCTATTTCATTACCTACTATTATTGCACTAGCATTTGATACTCCTGTAAATAGCGTAAAAAGTAATCCATTTATACCTGCAACTATTTGTATAGCGGAAAAAGCTTCTGTTCCAAGTCTACCATATATCATAACTTTTATAGATTCAGCTAAAACCCATAGAGATTCATGTACAAAAGTTAAAACTGATATAGACAACACTTTTTTTATAAATTGTAAATCTATGTCACTAATCTCTGAAATTACTGGCAATATTGGCACTTTCCTCAATTTTAATATTAGGTATAGATATACTGTTGTAACCAACCTTGCTATAAGTGTTGCTATCGCTGCTCCTTTAACGCCATATTTAGGTATTAATAACATATTTAAAAACATATTAACTAATAGTGCTGCTATTGATGAATAAAGTGAATATTTAGGTTTATTAATTGCACGAAGTTGCATAGCAAATGAAAATCCTATGGCAAATAAAGGAAAAGTATAAATAGATATAGATAAATACGATTTTGAATATTGTATTACTTCTAAATCTTCCGTATAAAATCTTATTAAACTTTCTGGATTAAGTATAACTAAGATTATAAAAGGGAATGCTAATATAAGTCCAAATCCTACTGTTATTACCATAATCTTTCTTAAATTTTTAAAATCTTTATTCCCGTAATATTGTGCTGCTAGTACATTTGCACCACTTAAAAGTCCATAAACTGCACAACTAAATATGAAAAATATTTGATTTGCTATACCTAACGCACTTATAGCACTTGCACCAATTTTACCTATCATAAATATATCAACAAAATTTATTAAACTAAATACTAAATTTTCAAAAGCTACTGGTATGGCTATTTTCAAAATTCTTTTATATATATTTTTCATTTTAATCCTTTTCATTGTCTAATTCTATAA
>CABURZ010000025.1 GCA_902494065.1 uncultured Sneathia sp.
CACGATCACAAGTTATTGTTTTTACAGCTCCTTCTGGCAAATCTTTTAATAATTCTATGATGGCATTAGTAACGGTTTCTTCTTTTCGATTTGGAATTAATTTAACTAGATATAGTCTTTATTACTCCTTAATGTATGATTGGACACCTACATTATATCATGAGTAGTAAATAGGAACTATTTTTTTAATTTATTAAGTGTTGCACTTGTTATTATAAATCATCGTATAAAAA
Source organism: uncultured Sneathia sp. (assembly GCA_902494065.1). Taxonomy (GTDB): domain Bacteria; phylum Fusobacteriota; class Fusobacteriia; order Fusobacteriales; family Leptotrichiaceae; genus Sneathia. Next base: position 234 of record CABURZ010000025.1, read on the forward strand.
AAATATATAGAAGAAAAAATCTCCCAAAAATTTGAGAGATTTTTTTAATAGAAGCTTAACGTAGTAAAAAAATTTAATTAAAATTAGTCACTTTGTACTGCCCCTTTTATTATGCTAATGGATCAAAATAATCTAATTCAATAACTTCTTTATCAAATGCTTTCATAAATTCATCTGATACGTATTTTTTATCAATAACCACTGAGTAATTGTGATCATCAAACCATTTGTCACTCATTGAGAAAATTCCTTTTTTACCAACTTCATCTCCCCAACTATTTTCTACTTCCCACATTAATGGTTTACCATTTTCATCTAAATCTACACCTACAAATGTCATTGCATGTGTCATAAATGATGAATAATTTATTAATCTATCTTTTTTACTAAATTCTCCTAATTCAGTTAATGTATTATCATAATCATATAAATCTGAATCTAGTATACCTTTTTTTCTATCACTAAATCTACCTACATCACAACCAAACCATACAGGTGCTCCATCTTTAATTGAAGCAATAGTAACCTTTTTTAATTCTTCTAATGTAACATTTAGGAATGTATAAGGACCATGCTCTAGTACTGAACAAGTATATGGAACTTGATATAGTCTTGCTTTTTCATTTTCTTCTCTTGGATCTTCTACTAATTCTATTTTTGATGTTAAATCATCTTTAACATATTTTTCCATAAATTCTTTTGGTGTAATATCGCTTATTCTAACAAATTTTTTATCTTTATCTCTGTATTCATAAGTGAATTTCTTAGGCGGTTCTCCTAATGCTTTAACACAAATATTGTATACTTGATACAAAGCATCTTCTTTAATTTTTCCAATTTCATCTGTTGTTTTAGCTTTTCTTATCAAGCTTGCTGCTTTTTTTAGTCTTAAATCTAATACTTCATTTAAAATATCAGTATTTGATGAATGATAAGTTTCAGGCATAGCTTCTTTTGGTACTAAACCATATTTAGTTGCAAGACCTACAAAGAAATTCCAGTATCCTCCATCTTCAGCACCACCATACATAATACGCTCAACTAATCTATCAGTTAGTGGTAAATCTTTTGTTTCTATTACATAATGTAGGAATGTATTGGCTTTTTCTAATTTATCGTAAAATTGCAAATATGCTTGTGAAAACTCGAATGTTTCAACATTTAGTTTTTCCATAGTAGATACTCTTAAAACATTCAATGCAGAAAACATCCAACATCTTCCAGATCTTTTTTGATTTGTAATTTCTCCTTTTTTTGTTTCATCTGAAAATTCGAAAGTATGTTTGTTTAAAACTTCTTTTACAATGCTTGCATCATTAATACCAACATTTTCTATTGCATGTTTTATAACTTTATTAACAGAATTTTCATTGAATTTTTGTGAAAATTTTTCTAGTAATTTATTATCTATCATATCTATCCTTTCTTAACCATAGGTTGTATCCATTCACTTTTTGAACCCATAGTATAATTTTTTATAAACTCTTCCTTAAATTCTTTGAATCTATTCTCACTTATAGCTTTTCTTGCTTCTTTAACAAGATTTAATAAAAAACATAAATTATGATAAGTTGCAAGTCTTTGACCTAAAATTTCATTTGCTTTAAATAAATGTCTAATATATGCTCTCGTATAATTTTTACATACATAATTATCAGCTAAATCAAGAGGTCTTGGATCTCTACTATATTTTTCATTTTTTATTACAAGTCTTCCATATTTTGTAAATACAGTTCCATGCCTACCTATTCTTGAAGGATGTACACAATCCATCATATCTACTCCATGCTCAATTGCCTCTAACATATCTAATGGTTCTCCAACACCCATTAAATATCGTGGTTTTGAGTCAGGCAATTTAGGTGTAATATATTTTAATATTCTATACATATCTTCCGTTGGTTCTCCAACCGCTAGTCCACCTATAGCATATCCTGAAAAATGTTCATCTGATTTATACAATTCTTCAAAACAATAGTCTCTTAAATCTTCATATATACCACCTTGTACTATGGCAAATAGACCTTGAGTTTTTTTGTTTTTATTTGCCGTTATACATCTATTTGCCCATCTTATAGTTCTATCAATAGAAGGTTTTAAATATTCTCTAGTTGACATACCTGGTGGGCACTCATCTAGAACCATCATGATATCACTACCTAGATTATTTTGTATCTCTATAGATATTTCTGGGCTAATAAATTGTTTTGATCCATCTAAATGAGAATTAAAATACGCCCCTTCTTCACTTAATTTTCTAATTTTTGCAAGACTAAATATTTGAAACCCTCCACTATCTGTTAGTATAGGTTTATTCCAATTCATAAATTTATGTAATCCACCAAAATCATTTATTAATTCATCAGTTGGTCTTAAGTGTAAATGGTAGGTATTACCTAGTATAATTTCTGATCCAATTTCAACTAATTCTTCTGGTGTCATTGTTTTAACAGTAGCTTGTGTACCTACTGGCATAAAAATAGGGGTATTTATATCTCCATGAGGAGTATGTATAACTCCACATCTTGCATTTGTATCTTTTGTAATTAATTCATATCTTATAGGTAACATATATCTCCTAATTTATCTCTATTACATCTTTCATAGAAAGTAAGTTTTTTCTTAATTTTTCAAAATTTTCTTTATTTTTTATCATTATGCGTATATTCATTTTTGCAAAGTTTTGACCATTTTCTTCTTTTGTTATTGTTTGCATTGAAACTATATCTAATTTATGCTCATTAATTATACGTATTATATCAAATAATAAGCTTTCTCTATTGATAGACTTCACATAAAAAGAATACTCATATTTACAATTTGAATCTTGTAATAATTTATCATCCCAATAAACTTCTATTTCCCTATCAGGATCATTTTTAACTAGTTCCAACATATTTTTACACTTTGCATTATGTACTACTATACCACGTGATCTTGTAACATATCCTCTTATGTCAACTCCTGGCAAAGGATTACAGCACTTTGCAAAATTAAACATTGTATTATCAGATCCAGAAATTTTAACTCCTGTCTTATTATTGTTTTTACTTGCATATTTAGTTGCATTAGCTGAAGCTTCCTCTAAAACATTCTCATAAGTAACTTCTTCTAATTTAGGTTTAAATTTTTGAATGAATGTATCTAAATTAAGATTACCTGTTGCAAATTTATAGTATAAATTATCTATATTAGTTATGTTATATTTTTTCATATATAGGTATACCATTTCATCGTCTTCTAATTCTCTAAATTTTAAACCTATTTTTGAAAATTCAACATCTAATAATTCTTGTCCCTCTTTAACTTTATTTTCAAACTCTAAATCCTTAAACCACTTTTTAATTTTAACTTTTGAGCTATTATTGTTTACCATATTAATCCAATCTTTACCTGGACCATTTGTAGCCTTAGAAGTTAATATTTCAACTTTATCAGCATTTTCTAATTTTTGATCTAATGGAACAATCTTGTCATTTACCTTTGCTCCTATAGTCCTATAACCTATTTGTGTATGAACTTGAAAAGCAAAATCAAGTGCTGTTGAATTTCTGTCTAATTCCATTACATCTCCCTTAGGTGTAAAAACAAAAATTGTTTCATTTAAAACTTCGCCTGTTACTTCTTGAGCAAAATTTCCATCTATTATTTTTTTTACTGCCTGATAATATTTTTCATTTTTATCTTTTACTTTCTTTTCTTTATACTTCCAGTGTGCAGCAACTCCTTCTTCAGCAATTTCATGCATTTCTTTAGTTCTTATTTGGATTTCAACTTTTTGATTTTTTGTATATTCTATTGTTGTATGTATTGATTGATAACCATTACTCTTAGGAGCTGCAATGTAGTCTTTAAAACGACCTGAAACTGGAACAAATTTTCCATGAACTATTCCTAGTACCATGTAGCATTCTTCATCTTTTTCAACTATTACACGTATTGCAATTAAATCCATAAGATCAGCAAATTTTTTATTCTTTTCTGTCATTTTTTTATAAATACTATATAAGTGTTTTGGACGACCAGTAACGGTTGCTTTTATATGATATTTTTCTAGCTCATTTCTTATAGCTTCTATTATATCATTTGTTGTCTTTATTCTTTGATCTTTTTTAGTATTTACCAATTCTTTCATTTGATAATATGCTTCTGGATTTAAATATCTAAAACTAATATCTTCTAATTCTGATTTAATTTTAGACATACCAATTCTGTGAGCAATAGGTGCAAAAACATCCAAGCATTCTTTTGATTTTTCAATTTGCTTTTCAGGTGTTTGATATTTAATAGTTCTCATATTATGTAACCTATCGGCTAACTTAATAATTACAACTCTAATATCTTGAGCCATGGCAACAACCATTTTACGTATATTTTCTATTTGCTTACCCTTAGTCTTTGGTAAATTACGTAATTTTGTAACACCATCAACTAATAGTGCAACTTCTTTACCAAAACTATACTCAATATCAGTTATAGTTATTAAAGTATCCTCTACTACATCATGCAAAAGCCCAGCCACTATTGTGTCTGTATCCATTTTTAATTCTACTAAAATTTGTGAAACTTCTATAGGGTGTATAATATATTCTTCACCACTTTTCCTATATTGACCAGAATGTGCTTCTCTTGCTAAAATATACGCTTTTTCTATTTTATCAATATCTAGTTCACTATTTTCCAAACAGCTCTTTTTAAGCGTTTCATATGCTTCTTTTTGACCCATAAGTTACCCTTCTATAATTGTTGAAATTTCTTCCTTACATTGTTTTAATTTTTCCACATAATAGGCTTTCCCATTAGGATCGTTTAGTGGAATTGATATGCTTATTGCTCCTATTATATTACCATTTAATGTATGAAGTGGCATTCCAATACAATATACTTCTAATTTGAATTCTTCATATTCTGTAGAATATCCATTTTTTCTAATTCTTTTTAAATCTTGTAGCAAGGTATCATAATTAGTAATAGTTCTTGCTGTATATTTAATAATTTCAGTTTCATTCCAAATTTGTCTTATCTTGTCTTCTGACATATATGCTAATATTGCTTTACCTGATGCTGTACAATACATAGGTGCACGTTTTCCTATTTTAGTTTCACTCATAACTTCTCCATTTTTTAGTGGAGTATATTTATCAACATATAGAATTTGTGTCCCATCTTGTATAACTAAATGTATAACTTGATCAACTTCATGTGCTAATTTTGTAATAATTCTTTTAGCTTCACTCATAAAATCAACTCTCTGAACAACTCTATTTCCTAATCTGAACATTTTAAAAGTCAAAGCATATTGCTTATTACTTAATTGTCTAACATAACCATTATCTTTTAGTGCTTTTACAATTCTAAAAGTTGTAGCTTTATTCAATCCAGTTTTCAAACTTAACTTTGTTAATCCTATAGTTTCTTGTTGTGAAATTACTTCTAAAATACTAAGTGCTCTATCCAAACTTTGCAGAGTTGACATACATTTACCTCCTAAACGTATTTACTATACAATACCACAAAATCAGTAAAATTGCAATAAAAAATGGGAGACTAGCTCCCATTACATATTACATTTTCATATCTATTACCATACGACCTTGTATAGTTCCTTTTTCCATTTCATCGAAAATTGCTTTTGCATCTTCAATAGGTCTTTTCTTAACGATAGGAACTACTTTTCCTTCAGCACCGAATTGGAATGCTTCTTCAAGATCTTTTCTTGTTCCAACTAAAGATCCTATAATTTGAATTCCATCTAAAACTGTCTTAACAATTGATACATCCATAGTTTCTGATGGTAATCCAACAGCAACAACTTTTCCACCTGCTCTAACTGAATCAATTGCTTGATTAAATGCAACTTTTGAAACAGCTGTAATAACTGATGAATGAGCTCCACCAACATGTTCTTGTATGTATTTAGCAGGATCTGTTTTTTTACCATTTATAACTATATCAGCACCACATTCTTTAGCTAATTCTAACTTATCATCGTTAATATCTATAGCTATTACATGAGCACCAAATACTTTTTTAGCATATTGAATAGCCAAGTTTCCAAGTCCACCTGCACCATATAGTGCTATCCATTGACCTGGTTTTAAATCAGCCGCTTTAATTGCTGCATATGTTGTAACACCTGCACAAGTAATACTACTTGCTTGAGCTGGATCTAATCCTTCAGGAACTTTAACAGCATAATCTGCTGTAACTATACATTCTTGTGCCATACCACCATCTACAGTATATCCTGCATTTTTAACACTTCTACATAGAGTTTCTCTACCTGTATTACAATATTCACAAACTCCACATCCTTCAAAGAACCATGCTATACTTACTCTATCACCAATTTTTAATGATTTAACACCTTCACCTAATTTTTTAACTATTCCTATTCCTTCATGTCCTAATATTGTACCTGCAACATTACCAAAATCACTGTGAGCAACGTGTAAATCTGTATGACAAACACCACAATATTCAACTTCAACTAAAGCTTCACCATATTTTAAATCTCTTAATTGTCTTTCAACAACTTCTACACCGTTACCTTCTTTGTTTACAACAACTGCTTTCATATTCGTCCTCCATCAAATTATTTTTTTAACAATCTCTTGTATTCTTAGTATACAACGTTAAGTTCCGTTTGTCAATAGTTTATTTAAGTATTGTAAATATTGATGTGTAGATTTTTTGAATAATTCAGTTATTGTTTTTATTAATCACCTTTATACCAACAATTGCAAAAATTAACATTAAAAAACTTATAATATATGGCATACGTATTCCAAATAGCATCAAATCCTCAGCTCTAAATGTACTTACAAAAATTCTAATTATCGCATACATTATCAAATATATCATACTAAGTATGCCAGATTTATATTCTTTTTTTCTAAAATAAAAGAAAAGTAATAAAAATCCTATAAAATTTAATATCATTTCATAGAGCATAGCAGGGTGTAATGGATAAGTTGGAAACTCCATTCCAGCAGGACTATTTTCTGGAAATACAATTCCCCATGGAACAAGTGGTTTAAACTTAGCTTGTGATATTATATCTAAATTATTATACATTTCCCACCACTTAGTAAATGTCCCTGTAAGTATTACTTTTAGTGGGGTAAATGTTGGAACTCCGTGAATTTCTCCATTTGCGAAATTTCCTATTCTACCTAAAGCTTGACCTAATAAAAGTGGGGATACTGCCATATCCGTCAAGGCAAATATATTTAATTTATTTTTCTTTGCATAAAAGTATACACCTATTAAACCACCTATTATTCCACCATGTATAGCAAGTCCCCCATGCCATACTGCTGGTATTTCATGCAACATTTTTGAATAATAGTCCCATCTGAATATAACATAGTATATTCTTGCACCTATTAATCCTGAAAATAGGGCTATAAATGCAAAATCTTCAATTTTTTTATTATCAGAAATTCCTCTTTTTTTTGCAATGTCATCATGTTGAGCTATAAATATAGCTATAAAAAGTGCAATTATATACATTAAACTATATACTCTCAATTCAAATCCTGCTATTTTAAATAAATAAGGTCTCATCTAACTCCCTTCATATCATCTATTACCGCTCGTGTAATAACTTCTCTTTGCATAACATTTTGTGTACCTAGTATAATTTCATAAAACTCTCTTCCATTTTCTTCATAATACACCGATATATTGTACTTTGACTCATTGTGAAACCCTGTTTTAATTCCTTTTACATTAGGCATTTTAAGTAAAAGATTATTTGTATTTACTAAATTAAATCCTGCTACTTCTTCATTTCTTATTTGTACTATTTCTTTTAGTAAAGGATAATGTTCCATCATATATTTTGATAATTTATATATATCACGTGCTGTGCTTATATCCATTTTTGTATTAGTATATTTTGGTGGCAAACCATGAGGTGTATAATATTTAGTGTTTTTTAATCCTATTTCTTTTGCTTTGTTATTCATCAATTGTGCAAAATCAGTATCACAAACATAATCAGCTAAAGTTTGTGCAGCTGAATTTGAAGATTTTATAAGCATAATTTTTAATAATTCTAGTACTGTATACTGATCGCCTTGATCTAATCTAACTCCATATGGAATTTTAGAAGCTTTTTTTGTAACCGTCACATCTATATTTAAATTATCTATATTATCTAATACCACCATTGCAGTCATCATTTTTGTAAGAGATGCTAGCGGTAAGCTAGCATCAACATTATCTTCTATTAATATATTATCTTTATCTGCAAATAAATATGCTCTATATAATTTATCATTATCCATTTTTAAACTGACTAAATTTTCAGTATATTTGCAATTTATATTGTTATACAAATTGCACTTTAAACTTGAAAAACTTATAATAGGAATTAATGATAATATTAAAATTTTATTATTCAACTATATAACTTCCTTTTATATAACTATTAATTTCTTTAATAAACTTATCGGCTTCAGCATTTCCATGTGTTTTTGCAATTTTAAACCATTTTATTGCCTCATCAAAATTATTTAATTTTGCATAACAAACACCTATACTTAATGCCAATTCTGTATTCCCTCTGTCATACTGTATTTTTAAATATTTAATTGCTTTTTCATACAAATTATTTTTATAGTATATCAATGCTAACTGATAATTTGCTTCTTTTTTCCCATTTTTATCAGCTATTTTAAGCCATTTTAATGCATTTTCATAATCATTAATCCTTAAATATTCATTAACTATATGTATATCTAAATCATGCATTCCATTATTATATGCTGTAATATAGTTTTTTATAGCTAATTGACTTTTGTTCTCTTTTGAATATTTTATGGCTTTATTATATGATAATATTCTTAAAAATTCTTTTTTATCATTTTTATTAGGAAGCTTTTTAATTAAACTTTCTGCAATTTTATACTCATTCTTGTTAATAGCGTCCGATAATTTTGTTTTGATTATCTGTTCTACATTATACTTTATTCCCAATTTTTCATATTTTAAAATTTTCCTTTTATTTTTTTTACCTAAACTATATGAGTAAAGTTGTAAAATTGCATTTTTATCACCCTTTTGTGCTAGTTTATCCATCCTATCAAATTCAGATTCTTTATCATTGCTTTTTTCTTCAACTTTAACTAGTTTAACGTTTTTTGTATCATTTTTTATAATTTCAACTGGAACAACTTCTTTGCTATTTATTGAATCATCAACGCTAGTATTTTTTTTGTTGTTACACGATAAAATTGAAAATATTATTATAGAATATATAACGAACTTTTTCATCTTTGCACCTTTTTTATAATCTCATTAATTACAAGCGGAATTATCGCAAATATTACAACAATATCAAAATCAAGTATACTCAAACTCATCACTCCAAAGGCCTTTGCTAAAAACGGAGTTGCTATTAACAATAATTGCAATATTGAGCCTAATATCAATGAAATATTTAAATATTTATTTTTAAATATTCCAACTTTAAATAGACTCTCTCTATCACTTCTCATGGTAAAAGCATAACATAATTGAGAAATTGTAAGTACTATAAATGACATTGTTCTTGCATAAGTTAATACATTTTCTGGTATGCTATTTATATCGTGTATAGCTAATAGATCATATCCTTTTTCAAATAAGCCTATATAAAACGCTAAAAGCGTTAATATACCTATAGATAATCCTCCAACTATAGCACGAAGCCATGCCCCATGTGAAAAGAAATTTTCATTTTGTGGTCGTGGTTTTTCTCTCATAACATCTGTAGATGCAGGATCTACTCCTAGTGCTAATGCAGGTAATGTATCTGTAACTAGATTTATCCACAATAGTTGTGTTGCTATCAATGGTATGGGCCATTTAAATATAGTTGCGATAAATATTGAAGTAACTTCACCTAAATTACATGATAGTAGGAAAATAATAGCTTTTTTAATATTATTATATATATTTCTTCCTTCTCTTATAGCTGTAACTATTGTTGTGAAATTATCATCAGTTAATATCATGTCACTTGCACCTTTAGCAACATCTGTTCCTGTTATACCCATAGCTACACCTATATCTGCCACTTTTAGTGAAGGAGCATCATTAACTCCGTCTCCTGTCATAGATACTATATTACCATTTGCTTTTAGTGCTTTTACTATTTTAACTTTATGCTCTGGAGATACTCTTGAATAAACTTTGTACTTCTTAACAACTTCCGATAATTTTTCGTCATCTAATGCATCTAATTCTTCTCCTAACATGCATTCATCAATGTTGTCTGCTATACCTAGTTCTTTTGCAATGGCAAATGCTGTATTTTTATGATCTCCTGTTATCATTACAACTGTAATACCAGCTCTTTTAGCTTCTTTAATAGAATCTTTAACTTCTAGTCTTGGAGGATCTATCATACCAACTATACCTACTAGCACTAAGTCTTTTTCAAATTCACTATTTTCAATTTTATTGCTTACTTTCTTAAATGCACTAGCTAAAACTCTTAATGCTCTATTTGTCATTTCATTTGATTTAAGTATTATCTCCTCTTTTAACTTTTCAGTTAATTCTACAATTTGCCCATTTACTAATGCGTAATTACATACTTTCAATAAATTGTCTAGTGCTCCTTTAGCATAAACTGTATAACCATCATCATATTTATTTAAAGTAGACGCCATTTTTCTATCAGAATCAAAACTAAATTCATCCACTCTAGGAGAAATGTTTTCTAAATTCTTTTTTTCAACACCATTTTTTAAACCGTATGCAATAAGTGCTATTTCTGTTGGATCTCCAAATTCTTTTCCTTCATTTATTTCAGCATCACTTGACAATATCATAGATTTTATTAAAACATCTTCATTATCATCAAATGTAAAAGTATCTACAACCGTCATCTTATTTTGTGTTAATGTACCTGTTTTATCTGAACAAATATAGTTTACAGATCCTAATGTTTCAACTGCAGGCATTTTCTTTATTATTGCATTTTTTTTAGACATTCTTGTAACACCAAGTGCTAAAACTATAGATATTATAGCAACTAATCCCTCAGGTATAGCTGCAACTGCTAGACTTATAGATGTAATTAACATAACTACTAAATCTCTTTTTTGTAATATACCTATTACAAATATTAAAATACATATAAATATTGCTATATATCCTAAATATTTACCTAATTTATTCATTTTCTTTTGAAGTGGTGTTTGCTCGTCACTTACTTGTAATAATTTTGCAATTTTACCTATTTCAGTATCTACTCCTGTTGCAACTACAACCCCTTTTGCACGTCCATAGCTAACTAGTGTTGACATAAATGCCATATTTTCTTGATCAGCTAATTGTGTATTTTCTTTTAATATCTTATTAGCATTTTTTTCTGCTGGAACTGATTCACCTGTAAAACTACTTTCTTCTATTTTAAGACTCATTGTTTCAATTAACCTTAAATCAGCTGGAACAACTCTACCTGCTTCAAGTAAAACCACATCACCTACAACTAAATATTGTGATTCAATTTCTTCTAATTTTCCATTTCTAAGAACAACTGCTTTAGGATTTGTCATTTTTTTTAATGCATTAAGTGCTTTTTCTGCTTTTAATTCTTGTGCAACTCCTACTACAGCATTTATCATAACAACTATTAAAATTATTATTGCATCCGTAAATTCTCTGTTTACTATTATAGTAATAAGTGCTGCAACAAGTAGAACATATATCATAACATCATTTATTTGTTCAAATAAAAGTTTAATTATAGATTTTTGTTTTTCATCTTCTAATTTATTTAACCCAAATTTATCTTGTCTTTCTTTTACTTGATCATCATTTAATCCCGTTTCAAAGTTTGTATTTAATGTTTCAATAACTTTAGTTAAATTTATGTTGAAATATTTCATTTACCACTCACTTTCATTTTTTCAAAAATAATTCATAGGTTGATATGGCCTTTAATAATATGTATGGTAATATGAAAATAGTTGTAATACCGAAAAAGTTAGGTATTAAGAATATTAGAACTAATCCTATATATCCGCTGTATTTTATAAGTTTTTCATACTTAACATATGTTTTTTCTCCACTATTTTCTAAAAGTGCTATTTTTCCACTTTGTAATATTTCTAATAAAAATATTACTACATATGCTATCAACCATATTTTTTTATACCCTACTGTTGCTAATAACAAACTAGTAAGTATTATCATATCAGTTGTAGAGTATATAACTGTATGTAATAAATTTTTTTCTTCATGATATAACACTTTTAAATCTTCTAACAATGACACTAAAAATGCATAAATTACATATATTACAGTAAGATTTTGAACTATGTATATAGACTCTATACTGCTATTTGTATTAACCCCATTTACAATATCTAGCATCAAAATAAATAGTGGTAATAGCGATAATGCTGTTATTTTAAAAATTTTACTATTCATTTTCATCACCTCTAACAATTTTTGATGCTTTCAAATGATAATCAACACCTGAAATTACAGTTAATATACATGCAGGTAATATTAAAATTGAGTATAAAATTTTATTTGCTGGTAACATTAATATTATAACTAAAGTAACCATAGTTACTGCTGTCTTTATTTTACCATAAATAGATGCTGGCATAACACCATATCCAAGTCTTGTAAGATAAATTCTCTCGTAAGTTACTACAAACTCTCTTACAAGCATAATGCAAACAAGAAGTACACTTATTCTATTATATTTCACTAATACGAATAGTAATGAAAATGTTAATAACTTGTCAGCTAATGGATCAAGTAATTTTCCAAAATCTGTAACTGTATTAGTAGCCCTTGCTATCTTACCATCAAAATAATCAGTAATGCTTGCAACAACAAACACTATTACTGATAAAAGTATAAATGGTATAGTAGTTGCTCCATGAAAAAAGTATCTAAGACTTGCAAAAATTAAGAAAGGTACTACAAGAACCATTCTTAAGCACGTAAGTTTATTCGCTAATGTCATCGTGATTCTCCTTTTCTACCTGTTTCATACTTAAACTAAATTTATCATTATCAATATTTATTACTTTAACTTCAACTATATCTCCTTCTTTTAGTACATCTTCAACATTTTTTACTCTTTTATCAGAAATTTCTGAAATGTGTAGTAAACCTTCTTTCCCAGGAGCTATTTCAATAAAGGCACCAAATTTTGCAAGTTTTGTTACTTTACCTTTATATACTTTATTTAATTCAACAGTTAAGGTATATTTTTGCACCAATTCATATGCTCTATTCATCATATCTTGATCTTTTCCAAAGATACTTACCCTTCCATCGTCTTCTATATCTATATTTACATTAGTTTCTTCAATAATTGCTTTAATAGTTTTACCAGAAGGTCCTATTAAAGTAGCTATAGTATTAGGATCTATTCTTAAGTTAATTATCTTAGGTGCATTTTCAGCTAATTGTTTTCTTGGTTCTGGAATTTGTTCTTCCATTATATCAATGATTTTAAATCTAGCTTCATGTGCTTGTGCTAATGCAATTTTCATTATTTCTTTAGTGATACCCTTAATCTTAATATCCATTTGTATTGCAGTTATACCTTTCTTAGTTCCTGCAACTTTAAAGTCCATATCACCTAAATGATCTTCTAGACCTTGTATATCAGTTAATACTGTATATTCATTTTCTTCTTTTATTAATCCCATAGCAATTCCTGCTACTGTTCCTTTAATTGGAACTCCTGCTGCCATTAACGCAAGACATCCTCCACATATTGATGCTTGTGAAGATGATCCATTAGATTCCGTAATTTCCGATACTACCCTAACTGTGTATGGAAATTCATCTTCATTTGGCATAACCGCCTTTAATGCACGTTCAGCAAGATTACCATGACCTAGCTCTCTTCTTCCAGGAGCTCTTAAAAATCCAGCTTCTCCAACAGAAAATGGAGGGAAGTTATAGTGCAGTATAAATTTCTTTCTTGTTTCTTCGTCTAATCCATCTATTATTTGTTCATCATCTTTACATCCCAATGTTACAGTTGCAAGTGATTGTGTTTCTCCCCTTGTAAATAATGCCGATCCATGAGGGATAGGTAATACATCTATCATTGCATTTATAGGTCGAATTTCATCAATAGTTCTTCCATCTGGTCTATATTTATCAAAGATAATAAGGTTTCTAACTATTTCTTTTTCCATTTCATGATAATATTTAGAAAATTCTTGCTCATAATAAGAAATATTTTTTATATTTTTTTCATTTAATAACTCGTCTATTACATCATTTATTTCTTTCTTATTTTCTCTTTCAATTGCAATCTCTCTTGCAATTTTTTCACGAAAAATTTCAAGTAATTTTTCTGATAAACAATCAATTGCATCTTGCTTTTCTAATTTACCTGGGACTAAAATAGCCTCTTTTAATTCCTTTTTATATCCGTCTAAAAATTCTACAACTTTTTCATCAAATTTAATGGGTTCTACTTCAAGTTTAGTTTGTCCTATCTCCTTTATTATTTTTTCTTCTTCTAAACAAATTTTTTTAATTTCTTCATGTCCAAACATTATAGCATCTAACATTTTGTCTTCACTTACTTCATTTGACCATGCTTCAACCATAGTAATTGCATCTAGTGTACCTGCAACAGATAAATAAATTTTACTTTTTTCTTTTTCCTCTTTGTTAGGATTTAATATATATTTACCATCTATGTATCCTACTGTAACTCCTGCAACAGGTCCATAAAATGGTATATCAGATATTCCAAGTGCAAGTGATGCACCTATAGTAGCTAAATTTTCAGGCATATTTATCCCATCATATGATAAAGTATTAATAACTACATGCACTGAATTAAAAAATCCTTCTGGAAATAGTGGTCTTATAGGTCTATCTACCAATCTTGAGATTAATATTTCTTCAGTTGATGGTTTAGATTCCCTTTTAATAAATCCACCTGGAAATTTACCAGAAGCATAAAATTTTTCAATATAGTCAACAGTTAACGGAAAGAAATCTTGTCCTGGTTTAACATCTTTTGATCTTGTTGCAGTAGCTAATATTACTGTCTTCCCGCATTTCAATACAACAGCTCCTCCAGCTTGACGTGCAATTTTCCCTGTATTTACATGTAAAATTTCTCCCCCTAACTTAATTTCAAAGTTTTTTTCATTTTCAAACATTTTTCCTCCTTTATCTAAAGGCGTAGTAAATAATATTGCAAGCCTTAAAAAAGGATTCCAAAATTACTTACTACATAACGCCTTTTTATTTGTATTTTAACATATTTCAACTAGCAAATTCAACCGTTTTCTGTTATACTATAATAGGAGTG
>CABURZ010000026.1 GCA_902494065.1 uncultured Sneathia sp.
GGGGGGGGGGGGTGCTATAATTTAATTCTAATAAAAATTTAGGAGGATATATGAAAAAATATATATTATTAGGTTTAATATTATTTAATTTAATAGGTTATGCAAATAACTATAATGAAGCATTAAATAAAATTGAATCAATGGAATTAGTAGATTTAAATGCAATAGACTATAATTTTGCAGACTATTTTTTAATAAATTCAACATTAAATAGGAAGATTGCAAAAGAATTTTTAATAATATTACCGGATACAAGAATATTGGAGAAAAATTTAGGAAAAGTATCTAGTATGGGAGAAGATGTATTAGTATTTCTATTAGATAAAAAGAATGAAAAATTACCTAATAGAAGTATAAAAGAATTAAAGACATTAAAAACACCTAAAAATATAAGAATAATAACAATACATTTAGAAGATGAATATATAGATAAATTTATAGAAGATACAAAAGATGATACAGTATATTTTAGTAAATATTTTAAAAAAGCATTTTATAATAAATATAGAAAAGTGACAAGATTTAATTATTTGGAGGTTAACCATGAATAAAAAGATTAACTTGAAGAGATGAAACGGTATTTGAAGAGAAGTTTAAAGAATAGGGTTAGGATAACTACTAGTTTGGTTATGCTTTTTTTGATGAGTAATGGGATTACTAGGGCAGATTATATAGCTATTGATAATGGGAAGATATATAGTGGAAGTCTTGGTAACTTTAATAACAAAAGAGGTGAACGAGATGCTGAATCAGTAGGATTAAATGCAAGAAAAATAGAAAATAAAGACACAGATAAAAATGAAATAGCAAGAGATAAAGTAGCTGAAGGTTCAGTTGCTATTGGATTTGGAGCTGAAACTAAAAATGAAAATTTTCAAGGTAAATATGCTGTTGCAATAGGACATAATTCAACTGCGTTAGCTGAAAATAGTATAAGTATAGGTAAAGATTCATATACATTAGCATCTGGAAGTATAGCTATAGGTAAAGGTGCGATAGTTGAAAAAAATAGTAATGATTCAATAGCATTTGGTAAAGGAACTAAAACTGTTGGAAAAAATAACACAAATGTTGGTCAATTATCACAAGTAACAGGAGAAAAGAACCAAGTTGTAGGATATGCTAATAAGGTTAAAGGGGATCAAAACTTAGTATTTGGAAGTAATGTAACAATAGATGGTGTAAATAATGCAATAGTATTTGGTAATGAATCTAAACCAATATCAGGTGCAGTGTCATTCGGTAATGCTACAACTACTAGACAATTAAAATATATTGCAGAAGGTACAGATGATACAGATGCAGTCAATTTTAGACAATTAAGAAATTATGTAGGAAATGAATTAGGAAAAATAAAATTAAAACAAGGTAACGATGGAAAATCAGCATATGACGTATGGAAAGAATATAAGAAAAAACAAGGTGTAAATGATAGCGATTTAACAGAAGAAAAATACCTTGAATCAATTAAAGGTGCAAGAGGGGAAAAAGGAGAACAATGAGAACCTGGAACACCAGGACAAAATGGAAAAGCAGGTAAAGATGGATTATCACAATATGACTGGTGGTTAAAAGAAAATGGTAAAACTGATAGTGATGAAACTAAGAAAGAATACCAAAAAGCTATAAAAGGTAAAAAAGGAGATCCTGGAACACCAGGAAAAGACGGAACTAATGGTAAATCAGCATATGAAGAATGGAAATCACAAAATGGTAATGGTAATAAAACGTATGATGAATTTCTTGAAAGCTTAAAAGGAAAAAATGGTACTAACGGTAAAAACGGTGCTAATGGACTAAGTGCTTATGAACTATGGTTAAAAGAAAATAATAAAAAAGATAATGCAGAATCTAAGAAAGAATACCAAAATTCAATAAAAGGTGCTAAAGGAGAGAAAGGTACTGATGGTACAAATGGAAAAGATGGGAAATCAGCCTTTGATATTTGGAAAGAATTACAAAAGAAAAATAATCCTAAAGTATCTGATAGCGAATTAACTGAAAATAATTTCCTAAATTCTTTGAAAGGCAAAGACGGAAAAGATGGCACTAATGGTACAAACACTGGATTAAGTGACAAAGATAAAAAAGAAATGAATAATAAATTTACTGCCATAAATAAAACATTAGTTACACATACAACAGAAATTAAAGGTTTAACAGATAGAGTTGGAGCATTAGAAGAAAATGTAAAAGTGATTGATAAGAAAGCAGATCTTGCTATAAATGGAATATCAAACGCAATAGCAATGGCGAACTTGCCACAAGTGTCAAGCTATGGTAAATATAAACACATGCTAACGGCAGCCTATGGAAACTACGGAGGAGCCAATGCAGTGGCAATAGGCTTTAGTGGAACAACAGATAGTAGAAAACTAACATATAAGGTAAGCGGAGCAGTTAATACTAAAGGTAACCTTGCATTTGGATTAGGAGTAGGAGTAATGCTTGGAGAAACAAATGACTACAAAGAAAGAAAAGACACAAATTTAATGAAAAAAGAATTAGATGAAGCTAATAAGAAGATTGCTGATTATGAAGAAAAGCAAAAGAAATCTGATGAAAAAATTAAATCATTAGAACAAAAACAAAAAGTATCTGATGATAGAATGAAAGAATTAGAGAAAAAGCTAGAACTTTTATTAAAAAATAGAAAATAGTTAGGATAAAAATGGCTAAATTAACAACAAGTGATAAAATACAACTATATATAAAAAGAGAAAATGGGCATACTTTAACTAATTTATGTAAAGAGTATAACATAGATAAATCTACTGTAAAATATTTAATAGCATTAATAAGAAGACATGGATATGAAATATTTAGTAAGAAAAAAGCTAAACGTTATTCAAATGAATTTAAAAAAGAAGCTATTAGTAGAGTTCGTGTTAATAAAGAGCCTATTAAATCGGTGGCAATTGATCTAGGCTTGTCATCAGGAGCAACACTTCGAAATTGGTTAAATAATCTAAATTAATTTAAGGGTGCAAAAATTTTGCACTCTTTTTTATTGAAAAAGCTTGACATATTTAAAAATATGTTGTATCATACAATTAGCACTAAAGGATAATGAGTGCTAGTAGAGGTGTAACATGAATGAAAGAGAAAAACAAATCCTTTACACTATAATATCTCATTACATAAAAACGGGTGAGAGTGTAGGATCAAGAACAATTGAAAAAAAATATGACATTGGTGTTTCATCGGCGACTATAAGAAATGCTATGGCAGATCTTGAAGATAAGGGGTTTATATATAAAATGCATACCTCTTCAGGTAGAGTTCCTACTGAGCAAGGGTATAAGATATATATAGATGATCTTATGGATGATATTCAAAATACAAGCTATAATGACATCAATTCATACGTTAAATTGAAAAGTAAACAAATTGGTTTGATTTTAGAAAATGTGACAGATTTATTGTCAAAGATTTCAAAACAAATGGCAGTATCGCTAGAACCATCAGTTGAAAATCATAAAATTAGGAAATTAGAGCTTATTCATATTAATGATAGAAGAGCATATGTAGTAGCTATAACAGATTTAGGTATAGTTAAAACTGCTAATTTAAATCTTTATCATATAACAAGTGAAAGTGTTTTAACTAAGGCTAGTAGCTATGTTAATAAATTAATAAAATCAAATAATTATAGCTATAGCTTACAAGATTTGGTAAATTTTTTACAAAATGTTGGTGAATTAGATTCTGGATTTTCTGATAAAAATGATTCAAAATTATGTGTATCTAATGAATCAAATTTACTCTTATATGCTGATAATTTTATAGAAACTATAAAATTTTTAGATGATAGGGAAAATTTGAAAAAAATTTTTAAGAATATTGCAGAAAATACAGAATATACTCCATATGAAGTTAATATTTTGTTTGGAAAAGATTTAGAAATTGAGTGTTTGCGTAATTGTGTAATAATATTTTCTATATATCAAGTAAATGATGAAAGAGGATTAATAGCAATAGTAGGTTCGCAAAGAATGAATTATAGAGAAAATATACAGCTTATGAACTATGTTACAGATATATTAAAACAAGCAATAAGTAGTACAAATATATTGAAATTACCAAGAATAGGAGATGAAAATGGAAGATAAAATTAAAGATAATGTTGCGAAGGAAAAATCTGAATTAGATATTTTAAACGAGAAAATAGAAAAATTAAATTCAGAAGTTAATGATTGGAAAAAAGCATATGCAATAAAATTAGCAGATTTTGAAAATTATAAAAAACGAATAGATAGAGATTTTAAAGAATTTGAAAAATATGCTTGCCAAGATTTAATACTTACGCAATTATCAGAAATTGATACATTAGAAAAAGCAGTATTATCTACCGAGAATAATGATGCAACAAAGGGATTAATAGATGGAATTAATATGGTAATTAAAAATATGATGGATAAAATGAAAGATATGGGAGTTGAGGAAATAGTTAATGAAGGAATTTATGATCCATATCAACATCAAGCTATGCTAGTTGAAAATAATCCTGATGAAGAAGAAGGTAAGATATTACAAGTATTGCAAAAAGGATATAAATTAAAAGGAAAAGTTATAAGACCAAGTATGGTCAAGATAAATAAAAAATAGGAGGAAATTATGAAAGTTATAGGAATAGATTTAGGAACAACAAATTCATGTGTAGCCGTAATGGACGGTGGAACTTATACAATAATACCAAATAGTGATGGAGAAAGAACAACTCCTTCAGTTGTAAATATTAAAGATAATGGAGAAGTAGTTGTAGGTACAATTGCAAAAAGACAAGCAATAACTCAACCAGATTCAACAGTAAGCTCAATTAAAACACATATGGGAGAAAATTACAAAGTAAATATACATGGTAAAGAATATACTCCACAAGAAATATCAGCTAAGATTTTACAAAAACTAAAAAAAGATGCTGAAAGCTATTTGGGAGAAGAAGTTAAAGAAGCAGTTATAACAGTACCAGCTTACTTTACAGATGCTCAAAGACAAGCAACAAAAGATGCAGGAGAAATAGCAGGATTAAAGGTTGAAAGAATAGTAAATGAACCAACAGCTGCTGCATTAGCATATGGTCTAGATAAACAAAAAAATGAAAAAGTATTAGTATTTGACTTAGGTGGAGGTACATTTGACGTATCAGTTCTAGAAATAGGAGATGACGTAGTAGAAGTATTAGCAACTTCAGGAAATAACCATTTAGGTGGAGATAATTTTGACAAAAAAGTAATTGATTGGTTAGCAGAAGAATTTAAAAAAGAAACAGGTATAGATTTAAGAAATGATAAGATGGCATACCAAAGATTAAAAGATGCTGCAGAAGATGCTAAAAAGAAATTATCAACTACTCTTGAAACACAAATTTCATTACCATTTATAACTGTTGACGCTACAGGGCCTAAACATTTAGAAAAGAAATTAACAAGAGCAGGATTTAATGAAATAACAAAAGATTTAATTGAAATGACAAAAGGTCCAGTTCAAACAGCATTAAGAGATGCTAAATTAAATGCTAGTGATATTGATGAAATTTTACTAGTTGGAGGTTCAACAAGAATACCAGCTGTACAAGAATGGGTTAAATCATACTTCGGTAAAGAACCAAATAAAGGTATAAATCCAGATGAAGTTGTTGCAGCAGGGGCTGCTATACAAGCAGGTGTAATTAAGGGTGATGTAAAAGGAGTTCTTTTATTAGACGTAACACCATTATCATTAGGTATAGAAACATTAGGTGGGGTATTTACAAAAATAATTGAAAAAAATACTACTATACCTACTAAAAAATCACAAGTATTCTCAACAGCTGCTGATAATCAAACAGAAGTTGGAATAGTTGTATATCAAGGAGAAAGAGCAAAAGCTATAGATAACCAAAAATTAGGAGAATTTTCATTAGGTGGAATATTACCAGCACCTCGTGGAGTTCCTCAAATTGAAGTTACATTTGAAATTGACTCAAATGGTATAGTTCACGTATCAGCAAAAGATAAAGGAACAGGTAAGGAAAATTCAATAACAATTTCAGGTTCATCTAATTTATCTAAAGAAGATATAGAAAGAATGAAAAAAGAAGCTGAAGCTAATGCAGAAGAAGATAAGAAGTTCCAAGAATTAATTGAAGCAAGAAATATGGCTGATCAATTAATAATATCAACTGAAAAAATGTTAAAAGAACATGAAGCAAAATTACAAGGTAATGAAAAAGAAGAAATTGAAAAAGCTGTTGAAGAATTGAAGAAAGTTAAAGATTCTGATGATATAAATGAAATTAGAGCTAAAATAGATGAATTATCAAAAGTTACTCAAGGATTTGCAACTAGAGTATATCAAGAAGCTGCAAAAGAAAATGCAACACCAAATAATGATGCTTCAAATAATCAAAATCCAGAAGAACCAGAAATAATTAATTAGTATAGAAATGGGGAGAGACTTCTCCCATTTCTTAAGTTTATATTAAATTAGGAGAAAAAATGGCTAAAAGAGATTATTATGAAGTATTAGGTGTAAGCAAAAATGCGAGCCAAGATGAAATAAAAAAAGCATATAGAACTTTATCCAAAAAGTATCACCCTGATCTAAATCCTGATAATAAGGAAGAGGCTACAAAAAAATTTAGAGAAGTTGCTGAAGCCTATGAAGTTTTAAGTGATGAATCTAAAAAGCAAATGTATGATCAATATGGAGATGCAGCATTTGAAAATGGTGGTGCAGGTGGATTTTCTTCTGGATTTGGAGGATTTAATTTTGGAGGATCTGGATTTGATTTTTCAGATATTTTTGAGAGTGCTTTTGGAGGATCTGGATTTGGATCTAGTTCTAGATCATCGTATTCAGGCAGAACACGAGGTAGAGATTTAGAGTACAGAGTTGATCTTAATTTGGAAGATATTGTTAAAGATAAAGTTGTAGATATAGAATATACAAGAGATGGAAAATGTGATGCATGCTCAGGAACAGGAGCTGAAGGCAAAAATATGGTAGACTGTGGAAGTTGTCATGGTCAAGGATATACAGTTCAAGTGCGTAGAACAATTTTGGGAACTATTCAACAACAAATGATGTGTAACACTTGTATGGGTAAAGGTAAGGTTCCTAAGAAATTATGTACAAAATGTTCAGGGACAGGTGTTAAAAAAGAAAAAATTTCAAGAAAGATCAATATACCAAGTGGTATAGAAGATGATACAAGAATGATTATGAGAGGTCTTGGATCTTATGCTGGTAGAGATAGTGATCCAGGTGACTTATATATTCGTGTTAGAGTAAAAGAACATCAAATATTTAAACGTGAAGGTTTAAATATTTATGTTAAAGTACCGCTTAAATTTACTGAAGCAGTATTAGGAACTACAAAAGAAATTCCTACGTTATATGGTAAACAAAAAGTGGAAATAAAGCCAGGAACACAATATATGCAAAAAGAAACTCTATATGAAAAAGGGCTTAATTTTAAAGGTAGAAAGGGAAATCAAGTATTGACTTATACTGTAGAAATGCCTATAAATTTAAAAGAAGATCAAAAAAAATATTTAAAGAAATTTGAAGATAGTCTTGGTCCAGATAATTACAAAGAAACTGAAACATTTTGGCAAAAAATAAAGAATATGTTTAAATAACGCAGCTATTTCACTGCGTTATTTTGTTGTTCTAAAATCATATTTCTAACAGTTCTCATCTTATCGTCTAATTTTGCACTTAATTCTGCACATTCATATAATACATCTTGTACAGATTTTGTGTTGTCTATATTTTTCTTGTAACGTATTTTATGTTCTATGGTTGCCCAAAAATCCATTCCTATAGTCCTAAATTGTATTTCTACCTTTCTGTATATCATTTGCTCATATAAAAACACAGGGACTTCAACGATTAAATGATAGCTTCTATAACCATTAGGTTTTGGTTTTTTTATATAATCTTTTTCTTCAAAAATTTTAAGATCATATTGATTTTTTAGAGATTCAATAATTCTATATACATCATCTACAAAGTGGCATATTACTCTAACTCCTGCAATATCAAATATATTGTTTTCTATATCTGTTTTAGATAGTGATATATTTCTTCTCTTAAGTTTGTTTATGAAACTAGTAGGAGTTTTTATTCTGCTTTTTATACTTTCTATTGGATTGCCTTCTTTTCTTGTAGAAAATTCTAAATTTAAAACTTTTAATTTTGTTTCCACTTCTAATAAAGCACATTCATATTCTGATATCATTCTTTGGTAAGGATATGAACTTTTAAGTATTACTTCAAATTGCTCGGTATTAAGGTCTTCATAGAAAGGAACTAACTGTTCAAAAACAGTAAAATTTAACATTAATAACTCACCAACTTTCTAGTATATTTTAGCATATAAAAAAATAAAAAGGAATAAAATAATTTTAAATCACTTTAATTGCATTTTACTATTCAAAATGATATAATTATGCATAGATTGAGATGATTTAGGAGGACATGATGGCACTTAGAAAATTTAGCAAATATATGAAGATAATGACAATTTTAATAATCATTTCTGCAGTATTGTCAGCTTCATATGCAGGATATACATATTTATCAGCATATTTGCATAATAGAAAACAAGTTTTATTTAAATTAGATGGAGAAAAAGTTTACAAGGAAGATTTTGAAAGAGAGTATAAGGGGCTTTCATCTAATGTAGAACAATTATATAAGCAAGTAGGAGCATTAGATAATAAGGAATACAAAAAAATACCTAATAATGTAGTTAAACAAATGGCGTTAGCATCAGTAGTAAATAAGACTATGACAAAAGTTTTGGCACATAACATGAAAATAGAAGTAAGTAATGTAGATATAAATGCTAAAATTACGGAAATTGAAAATAAATATGGTGGAAAACAAACACTATCACTTATGTTAGCTCAAAAAGGTGTAACAATAAATGATTTAAAAGAAGATATAAAGGAATCATTAGTATATGAAAAAATGGTGGATAAATTAAAACAAAAATATAAGCCAACAGAACAAGAATTAGAGAAGATATATAATAGATTCCAATATACAGAGTTTGCAAGTAAAAAATATGAGGAAGTAAAAGAACAAGTTGAAACACTTTACTATAATCAAACAATGGATTTTGTATTGAAATCTAATATAGAAAAATTATTTGAAAAATCACAAGTAACTACTAAAGATCAAGAAATAAAGGGATTGTTTGAAAATCTAAAAAAACAAGAATTAGAAGTTTCTGATATTAAAGTCTTAAGAAAGGAAATGTTAAGTTTTTACGCATCAGAAGCTATACAAAATCCTAAAGGTTACTATGACGGTATAGAAAAAGAAGTAAATGAAAAGAAAAAACAAGAACTTGAACAATTATTAGCTAAAGAAAAATTAGCTAATGAAAAAGGAATAAAAGGTTTAGACGATTTAACACCTATTAATAGAGTTCAGAGTGCAATACAAAATTATTACTATTATTTAGTTGATAATTACAAACCTAGTGAAGATCAAATGTTATCATGGTTTAAAGCTAACAAATCTAATTATGATACTAAAAATACTATCTCAGGAGAAATATTTGGTATTAAATATGTAGCTTCAAAAGAAGATTTTGATGCAGTAGAAAAGAAAGCTAAAGAAGTATTAAAGACATTAACAAAAGAAAACTTTAGCAAAAAGGCTAAAGAACTATCTAATGATCCAGGATCAAAAGCTAATGGTGGTAGTCTAGGTTGGGTTGATTTAAATCAATTAGTACCAGAATTTGCTGTTGCAGGTGATGCAAAAGCAGGTTCAATTATAGGGCCTATAAAAACAGTTTATGGATATCACTTGGTATTTGTTGAAGAAAAAGACAGAAATAATCCTAATAAAGTTAAATTAAGTCACATACTTTTATCACCAACTATTTCTTCTAAAACAAAAGAAGTTTTGAAAAAAGAAGTATTAAATATTGCAGAAGACATTAAATCTGGTAAATTAACATGGGAACAAATAACAGCTGATAAGACTGATAAGTATAAGAAGTTTAATATAAGAGAACAATATACATTATTAGAGAGAAATTCAGCACTACCAAAAGTTGGATATTCTAAAGAATTAATGGATGAATTATTTAGTAAACAAGTAGGGGATATAATATCAAAAGATTTAAATGATTCTTTTGTTATAATACAAAAAACTCAAGAAATTCCATATAAGTCAGCTACATTTGAAGAGTTCAAAAATAGAGTTAGAACTGAAATGGCCTTTGACTATGCAAATAAAGAGTTAAGTAAATAAAGGAGCTGTTGCAAATCTATATAGATTTGCAACTAGCTCGATTTTTTTAAAAGTAGATAAATGGAGTTGATTTTTATGATTGGAGCCATTATAGGGGATATTGTAGGATCTAGATTTGAATTTAATAATTATAGAAAAAAAGATTTTAAATTTTTTACAAGTGATTGTTTTTTTACTGATGATAGTATAATGAGTTTAGCTATAGCAAAAGCATTTATGGAATGTAGAAAAGATTATAATGATTTACAAGAAAAGGCAATTTACTATATGCAAACCATAGGAAGAAATTATCCAAATTGTGGATATGGCTTAAAATTTTTTGATTGGATATTTAATAATCCTAAACCGTATAATAGTTTTGGTAATGGAGCAGCAATGAGAATTAGTGCTGTTGGATATGTCGCAAAAAATATTGAAGAAGTAAAAAAATTATCATATCTTGTAACAAGTGTGAGCCATAATCATGAGCAAGGGTTAAAAGGAGCCCAAGCAACTGCAATGGCCATTTATTTAGCTATACATGGTAAAACAAAAGAAGAAATAAGAGAGTATATAATTAAAAATTACTATAATATAAATTTTACTATAGATGAAATACGTGATAGTTATGAATTTAATGAAACTTGTCAAAATAGTGTTCCTCAAGCACTACAAGCTTTTTTTGAATCTACTAATTTTGAAGATGCTATAAGAATTGCAATATCACTAGGTGGAGATAGTGATACAATAGCAGCTATTTGCGGTAGTGTGGCTGAAGCATATTATGGTATACCAGAAGAAATAAAAAAGGAAGCTAAAAAATTTTTAGATAAGCCTTTACTAAAAATATTGGAAGATTTTGAAGAAAAAATAGAAGTTGGAACATTCAAAGGTTTATGCAATTAAATATTTCTAATTATGGAGGGAATGTAAAAGTTTAGATTGATATGAAATATATAGGAATAGATTATGGAGACACAAGGATAGGTATATCTAGTTGTGATAGTTTAGAAATACTAGCTACAGGTTATTGTACTATAAATAGACAAAAAGAAGATGCTATCTATAGAATACTTGAAATATGTAGGGAAGAAAATACCTATGAAATAATTTTAGGCAGACCTATGCGACTTAATGGGAATAGTGAAATACAGGTAGAAAAAGTAGAAAGATTTGCACAAGAGTTAAAAAAAGCTGAAAGCAAAATAAATATACAATACATTGATGAGAGATTTACAACTAAGCAAGCAGAACTTTACCTAAGAACATCTAAAAAAAATGCTAGACAAAAAAGACAGGTTGTAGATCAAATAGCAGCAACAATAATTTTGCAAACATTTTTAGATAAAAAGAAAAATACGATGAAAAGCGATAATGACTAATGAGAATATAAAAATGTAGGCTAAAGATTGCCTACAATTTTTTTACCATGAAATTCATCAGAATTTATTATTTTACTAAGATCATCTATATTTTCATTAGTAACTTTACCAGCTACTACAATTTTAATCCTATTTTTTGATTTTTCTATTAATTCGTTTAATATATCGCTACCTTCAATGGCGGTATTTTTAGTTCCTGAAGTTAAAATTCTATTAACTCCTAATTCATATAAAATATCGATTACATCTAAAGGATTATTCATTTCATCTATTGCTTTATGGAACACGATTTTTAAAGGTTTAGCAACATCACATAATTTTTTCATGTTTTCAATATCAAGGCTATTATCGGGTTTTAATACACCAAATACAACGGATTCCACATTTAATCTTTTACATATTTTAATATCTTCTATCATTGCATCTATTTCTTCTTTTGAATATGAAAAATTACCACCTCTAGGTCGTATCATACAAGCAATAGGTATATTTAATATATCTTTACAAATTTTTATAGTTCCATATGATGGAGTAGTTCCACCTTCATCTAAATTATCACATAATTCAATTCTATTAGCATCATTTTTTTGTGCTAGAATAGCTTCTTTTATTGAGCCAACACACGCTTCTTTAATCATTTGTCCTCCTATTCTTAAAGTAATTATACTATATATTTTGTTAAAAATCATCAAAAAAGATGCCCGAAGGCATCAAATATCAAGTTATTTAAATGTAAGAAATGAAAACTATTTAATTATAGCTTCAATTAATTTATCTACACTTTGAGCACCAGATGTAACAAATTTTCCGTTTAAAAACACACTAGGAGAAGCTAATATGTTTTTTTCACGGGCTTCTTCAATGTACTTGTTTCCATCTATGGTATTTGTAGTTATAAATTCATTGTTTAAAGCTATTCTATTTAAACTTTGTACAACATCAGGACAAAATGTACATGATAATGTAACAAAAACTTCTATAACAGTTTTTTCTTTTATACTTTTAATTTTTTCAAGTTGCTCATTAGTTAGTTTAGCTCCCAAACCAAAAATTGAAAGTATAGCAAGTATGAAACTATTAAATTCATGCCCTGCAGGTATGCCAGAAAAAACTATTCCAGTAGGTTTGTCTACGTCAAATATTTCAAATGAATTATCTCTGTATGCTAGAGTTTCATCCTTTACTATGTTAAATTTATCAGAAGTTTTTAACATTTCTTCTAAAAAAGAAGTCATATCTTTATCGATATTTTTCACACGAAAACTTATAGGTCTATTAATTACTTTAAAATATTCTTTTAATTGTGTTACTATGTTTTCATCTAATAGCATTATAGTTTACCTACCAAATCTAATCCTGGTTTTAAAGTTTCTTTTCCTTCTTCCCATTTAGCAGGACATACAAGGCCTGGATTTTCAGCTATGAATTTTGCAGCTTTTGCTTTTCTTAATATTTCACCTGCTTCTCTACCTATACCATCTGCTGTTATATCGCATGCTACTATTTCTCCTTCAGGGTTTACAACAAATGCTCCTCTATTTGCCATACCAGTTTCTTCATTGTATACATCAAACATTTTTGATAGTACACCTGTTTTATCTCCTATCATAGAGTATTGTAATTTATTTATTCTATTTGATGTGTCATGCCATGCTTTGTGACAAAAATGTGTATCTGTACTTACTGAGAATACTTTAAATCCTAAAGCTTTAAATTCATGATAGTGATCTTGAAGATCTTCTAATTCTGTAGGACATACAAATGTAAAATCAGCAGGATAAAAGAAGAAAAGCGACCAATGTCCTTTTATATCTTTTTCGTAATTGATAACATCTAAACTTTCATTGTGATATGCGTTGACTGTAAAGTCTTCTATTTTTTTACCTATTATTGCCATATAAATCATCCTTTCTATAATATTATTCTAATACAAACAAAAAATAATGTCAAGTATCGTTTACATAAAACTTTGTGAAAAAATTTTTTTATGATAAAATATACAAAACAAAAAAGGAAGTGAAAAATGAAGAGTTGGAAAGCTATACTTGCATTAGCAATACCTGTAGCAATGCAGAGTGTTATTAGGTCTATGATGAATATATTCGACCAAATTATGGTTGGAAAATTAGGTGCTATATCGGTTGTTTCAGTTGGACTTGCTACAAAAATATTTTTTGTTTTAGTCTTTACCATGACAGGTCTTACTACGGGTTTATCTATATTATCAGCACAACTAATGGGAAGTAATCAAAGTGAAAAAATTTCTAAAATACAGGGTATGAGTTTATTTTCAGGTGGGATAATAACATTAGGGTTTATTATACTATCTACCGTATTTCCAGAATTTTGTATGAAACTTTTTACTAGCGATATTGAAGTTATACAAAAAGGAATAATATATCATAGAGCAATAGCATTAGGATATATTCCGTTCTATATTATGATAATATACAGTTCACTTTTAAGAAATGCAAAAATAGTGAAATTACCAATGATTATAGGTATATTTGGAGTGGTTTTAAATACCATACTAAACTATTTCTTAATTTCAAAATTAGGAATATTTGGGGCAGGTATTGCAACAAGTATATCACAATATACAAGCTGTATACTTTTACTAATTTTAGTATATAAAATGGGATTGATAGGAAACAGCTCCATAAAGCAATTAATAGAGTTTTTAAAGTTTGATAAAGATATTAAATTATACTGGATAATAACATTACCTATACTTATAGAAAATTTTAGTTTTATTGCAACAGATTCTATATCAAATTCCATATATGGACACATGGGCACACAACAAACTATAGCAGTAACTATTATGTATCCTATTCAAGGGATAGTTATAGGTTTTTTCAGCGGATTTTCAACGGCTTCAGCAGTTTTAGTTGGAAATTATTTAGGAAATAACGAAAAAGATAAAGCTTGGAATACCTCTAAAAAGATATTGATTTTAGCAATTTTTGCACCTCTAATTTTGGGCGGTTTTTACTACATTTTTAATGATTTATACTTAGGATTGTTTAATTTAAATGAATATTCATTTAACATGACAAAAAAAGTAATAGGTCTTATGATATTTTTCTTGCCTATAAAGATATTTAATATGACAATCACAAATGGAGCATTATCAGCAGGTGGACAAACGAAATTTGTACTTTATCAATCAATACTAGGCTCATGGCTGTTTGCAGTTCCACTAGGATATATATCAGCATTTGTATTAAAATTACCTATTTATTTAGTGTTTGTAGCTATTTCATTAGAAGAAATATTGCGAGCTTCATTATGTTTTCATAAATATATGAAAAAAACGTGGCTTAATAATTTGGTTAAAAATTAGGTTTAATTATTAAAAGGTGGGGTATGTTATGAATTTAGATACAAATAATATATTTTCAATTACAGAAGCAAATAAAAATTTTTCTAGAGTGGCAAAGTGTGTTGAACAAAATGATGAAACTGTAAGTAAAGAAGAATTAAAAAAAGTTTCTGATATGCTAATAGAACAAAACAGTAGAGTTTATGAAGCTTTAGCTAATGAAGAAATTAAATGAAAGTGAAATTATTGTATATGTTAAAATAATAATGTACAAAAATTTGTTTTTTGTTAAATAAGAAAAAATTTTTCTTGCAATTGTATATGCAGTTACTACAAATTTTTTAAATTTTTACAGAAACTAAAGAAATTAAAATATTTAAAAAAGTTACTAGAAAAGAATTTAAAAAGATGTAA
>CABURZ010000027.1 GCA_902494065.1 uncultured Sneathia sp.
AAACTTTCATCCATAGTTTTACCCATTTGACCACCTAGAGCATCTAATTCTCGTACAAGATGGCTTTTAGCAGGGCCTCCTATTGATGGATTACAAGACATTTCTCCTATATTATCTAGTCTAATTGTAAAAACTGCTGTTTTATGTTTTAGTCTTGCACAGGCAAGGCTTGCTTCAATTCCAGCATGACCTGCTCCAACTACAATTACATCATATTCTTTCATCTATTAACGCTCCAATACTTTCTGTTTTTCCCATTATTACAATGGTATCTGACTGTTTAAATTTATATGTAGGTGATGGAGTCATATCAAATGTTCCATCGCTTTTAATAGCTATTATATTTATTTTATATTTATGTCTTAAATTTAATTCAATTAAAGATTTATCTACAAAAAATTTAGGTAATTTAATTTCTACTATAGAATATTCATCAGAAAACTTAAAGTGTTCTATCACTGTTGGTCTCATAATTGAATATGCTATTTTTTCACCCATCAACTCTTCGGGGTATACAATTTGTGTTGCTCCTACTTTAGATAAGACTTTACCTTGAACTTTAGTTTCAGCTTTGCATATTATGTTTTTTATATTCATTTCTTTTAACATTAAAGTTACTAAAATACTATCTTGTATGTTAGTACCTATGCAAACAAAAGCAGCATCAAAGCTATCTTTCACTATATTTTGTAAACCATTCTCATCGGTTGCGTCTAAAGTTATAGCATCTTCTACTATACCATCATCTAATGCTTTTTGCACTGATTCATAATCTGTATCTATACCTAGCACTATATTTCCATTATTATATAACGTCTTAGCTATAGATTTTCCA
Source organism: uncultured Sneathia sp. (assembly GCA_902494065.1). Classification (GTDB taxonomy): domain Bacteria; phylum Fusobacteriota; class Fusobacteriia; order Fusobacteriales; family Leptotrichiaceae; genus Sneathia. The sequence goes on from CABURZ010000027.1 coordinate 836, forward strand.
AATTTTCCAAGTCCTATTACTAAATAATTTTTCATTACATTCCTTTCAAATCTTTAATTTTGTTTATTTCATCTAATAATTCTTTTTCACTAGGTAAATACAGCTTATACTTAGAAGCAAATATATTATTGTTGTTTTCTGGTAATGTGTATTTAACAATAGCATCACTTTTATCTGCACAAAGTATGATGCCTATCGTAGGGTTATCTCCCTCATTTTTTAATTCTCTTTGGTAATAATTAACATACATTTGCATTTGTCCTAAATCTTGATGAGTTAAATCTCCTATTTTTGATAAAGCATTTTAGAATGTAGTTATAGAAAACAAGGTCTATATAAAAATGCCTACCATCAAATGAAATTCTTTTTTGTCTTGCAACAAAAGAAAATCCTTTTCCTAATTCTAATAAAAATTGTTCTAAATGAGATAATAGTGCATTTTCTAAATCACTTTCATAAAAATCAGAATTAGCTTTTAATCCCAAAAATTCTAAAATATATGTTTTTTTTATTATATCTTCTGGACTAATATCTTTTTCTAGTGTATGTATTTCATCAGAAACTTCTTTTTTATGTTTACTTGATAAAAGTCTTTCATAAAAAAAGCTATTTATCTGTCTATCTAATTGCCTTGTACTCCAGTTTGATTTTATACATTCTTCTATGTAAAATTGTCTAGTACTTTCATTTTCAACTTTCATTATACTTCTGTAATGTGTCCAACTTAATTGGTCACGCAGTGCGTGGCTATTTGGAAACAACAAGTAAAATTGTCGCATATACTTTAAATTAGTAACTGTAAAACCTTTACCAAAATCTTTAGTCATATGTGTTGATAGTTCTTTTAATAAACCACTACCATATTGCGATGTTTTGTTACCATTTTGTTCTTTTACTATTTTTTTACCTATATTCCAGTATGCTTCAACCATTGCAAAATTAGTTGCTCTATATACCTTGTTTCTAGCATTTATTAATATATTTTTAATTTCGTTATAAAATATATTTTCCATAATTATCTCCTAAAATTTTAAAGTTTAACCTATTAAAACTGTTTCTTCAGGATATTTGTACTTTCCTTCTTTTCTTCTTTTTCTTGATATTGCATATATTATTGTAAGAGGTCCAACTCTTCCTATATACATTGTAATAATTAGAATTAATTTAGTAGGTACAGATAGACTTGCAGTTAGTCCCATAGAAAGTCCTACAGTACCAAAAGCTGAAATTAATTCAAATAATAGTGGTAGAAATCCTTTTTCTGTATCAAAAATGCTCATTAGAAAAAGCATAACACTTACGTATAGAAGTGAAATAACTAAAATAGCACAAGCTTTATTAAAAATTGACCAAGAAATTTTTCTCTTTCTATACTCTATATCTTCTCTACCAGTTACAGCATTTATTACACCTAAAATTAATACGCCTACTGTAGTTGTTTTTATTCCACCACCAGTAGATCCAGGACTTGCACCTACAAACATTAATGCTATGTATAATAGGATAGTTGGCATAGTTATGTATGAAAGATTTATCGTTTGAAAGCCAGCTGTTCGTAGGGTTACACTTTGAAAGTATGATGCAAGTATTTTTTTGTATAAAGGTAAATTAGCTAGGGTGTTTTCGTTATTAAATTCTAATAAAAAAGTAAATATTGCACCTATTATAACTAAAAATATTGTCATATATATTGCTATATGTGTACTTGCAGAAACTTTTCTTCTTTTTTTTAAAATAACGTTATATATATCTATAATGCTTGCAAATCCTATACCACCTAATATTATTAAAGAAGTAATTACAAAGTTTATTAAAAAGTTTCCTGTAAAGTCTTCTAAATTATTAGCAAAAAGTGCAAATCCTGCATTGCAAAATGCAGATATTGCGTGAAATATTGAATAACCTAAAGCATTTAAAAAGGGCATTTTAGTTATAAAGGTAAAAAATAGAAATGAAGCTCCTATTAATTCTATTAAAAATACGACTAAAAATACTTGTTTTAAAAATGTAGGTATTTCAGTCAATATATTGTAGTTTATATCTTCACTAACTATTTTTTTGGTATAGTATCCCATTTTACTAGATATAGTTAGAAGAACCATAGATGAAAATGTTAATACTCCAAGACCACCTAACTGGATTAAAATAAGGATAACTATTTTACCAAAAATAGTATATGTAGTATTTACATCATTTACAACTAATCCTGTAACACAAAGTGCTGATGTTGCTGTAAATAAACTATCTAAAAAATTTCCAAACTGTCCATTTTGTAGAGATATAGGTAACATCAGAAGAATAGCTCCTATTAAAAGAAGTATTACAAATGATAGTAATATCAATACATAAGGACTTAATTTTATTCTTTTCATTTTATCTCCAAACATATTTATTACTTCTTTATTATCTCATATATTTATAATATATTCAATTGTTTTTATTTAATAAACCCATAAATAACGTTTGATATTTTTGGGAATAAAGGTATAATTCTAAAAAGGAGAATAGAAACAAATGAAAAACAAAAACTTATTTTACTATATTTTTGGTCAAAGTTTATCAAGAATATCAAGTTATATACTAGATTTTTATATCGTATGGAGTTTGGTTATAAAGTACAATAACTCATTGCCGTTTATAATATCACTTTTAATAACATATATACCTAAAGTTATTGCTAGCTATATTTTATCTAATTTAAAAATATATAATAAACATAAATTTTTTATTATACTAGGCGATACCATAACTGCTATATTTAGTCTGTTTTTGATTTTTGTTCCTTTTTCTAATTTAAAACTAGTATATATAATACTATTTTTAAGAACCATAGGTAATGGAATATTAGAGCCATATACAAATTCAATAATTCCTAATATATTTAGTGAAAAAGATTTTAAAAAAGTTAATTCTATAAATTCAGTAATAAATTCATCTATAAGCTTAATTTTACCATCAGTAACAGCAGTAGCTTTGGTATATATTCCAATATATTATATAGCTATATTAGATGTTGTAATGGCAATAATTAATATAACGTGTGTTAGTCAAATAAAGGTCATAAATATTGAAAAAAATGAAGATGAAACTGAGAACAAAAAAATTAAACTATCTAGATTAGGATTAAAATTATTAGTTATAAATTCTATATTTTTCTTTTTGTTATCAGTTCCAGGATATATGACAGCACTACTTGTAAAATATGTTTTTGGAAACCATGTAAAATTTCTTACATACAATGAAACTTTTTGGTGTTTAGGTATGCTAATAGGTGGAATTTTAGTTTTAAAAATAAAGAAGATAAAAATGGAACACTTCAAAAAAGGGATAATATTTTTTGGAATAAGTATATTCTTGTTAGGATTTAGCAAAAATATTGTACTTTATGGCCTTATAATTCTAATATCAGGGATAACTTACCCATTTTATCAAGTAACTAGTAACTATATTGTAAATAGTTTGCTTAGTAAAAAAGAAAATGATACATATTTTTTATGGCAAAATACACTTATGAATGTATTAACTCCTTTAAGTATTTTAGTATTTGGATTTATTTTAAATTATATACATATAGATAATACCTTTATTTTATCTGGAAGTTTAATAACTTTATTAGGAATATTTACTAAAGTAGTTTAGGTTAAAGTCTTTTAATCAGAAATGGTTAAAAGATTTTTTTGTGATATATAATTTCTTGCTAAAATTCTTTAAAATGTAGTATAATTTGTGTAATAAGTAGGTGAAAAAGTGGATATAAAAAAAGAAATGATAGATGCTATGAAAGCAAGAAAAAAAGATGAATTTAATCTTTGGCAAGACTATAAATATAATGGATTAGATATAGGACGCATACGTTCTATGATAGGTTATAGGGGATTAGATTTAGTAGAAGGTGTGAGTGAAGAAAAGTTAAATATTTTGGGAGTAAATGCATATAAGTATTTTGTAAATGAAACCTCTCGTTATGTTGTATTTAACATACATGGTGGTGGATTTTATGGAGGATCGGTAGAAGTTATGCAGTATTGCAATAGATATTTAGCTAAAAAAGGTGATTTTCATGTATATGCTATAGATTACACCTTAGCACCAAAATCAAAATTTCCAGACACTATGTTTGAGATTTATAGGGTAATACAAGAAATATCTAAAATGTATCCTAATAGCAAATTTATTCTAACTGGAGATAGTGCAGGGGCTCATCTTGCAATGAATGTAGCATTATTAGATAATTCAATGTTTTCATATATCTTTTTATACTATCCAGTAATATCACTTTTGCCACAAAAAAACTTTAAAATAGATGAACTTAATTTAGATGAAGATGCTATGTATGCAAAAGCACATATACAAATGCTTTATCAATCAACAAAACTTATGCAAAAGTTGTATTTAAAAGAAGATTATGATATTAATTCAAAATTTTTTAATCTATTAAATATACCTTTTTATGAATTTGAAAAATTACCTAAAATATTTATTGCAAAAGCACAGTTTGATTATTTTAATTTAGATATAGATGAATTTAGCAAAAAATTTAAAGTTGAAGTTATAGAATATAGCGGAGTTTCTCATGGATTTTTAGAATTTTTAGGTTATGTAGAAGAAGCCAAAAACTTGTTATATTTAACTATAGAAAAAATAAAAGGTGTGTAGTATGAAAGTTATGATAATAAAAAAAGAAAATATTGATATTAGTCTAGAACTTAATATTTTAAAAAAGGAAAATATAGAGATTGTAGAGTCCAATCCAGATTATATTCTAACTTTTGGAGGAGACGGGACTACTTTAAAATCACTAGATTATGCAATAAAATATAGTTGTCCTATAATGGCAATAAATTATGGAAGAATAGGATATATGGCAGATATAGAGGCAAAGGATTTTTTATCTATAGTAAAAGAATTAAAAACAAAAAATTTTAATTTAAGTAGAAGATATCTTTTAGAGTGTGTGGTGGATAATAAAAAATATTATGCATTAAATGAAATAGCCTTTAAGTTCGATATAATAGGTGAATTGATTTTGTATGATGAAAATGTTGAAATTACAGGATTTAGAGGCGATGGTTTAATAATTTCAACACCTACGGGGTCTACAGCATATGCTATGAGTGCAGGAGGTAGTATAATACATCCATCTCTAAAAGTTCTAAATATTGTAGCAATTTCTCCTCAATATTTAGGAACAAGACCTTTAATTTTACCTAGTAAAAAATTAAAAGTAAAATCAAAAGCTAAAATATATATAGATGGTAAAATAAAGGAAAATACTAATGATGTAGTATATGTAAGTTATTCTGATAAATATATAGAACTTATAGAACCAAAGAATAAAAACTATTACTATATTTTGAAAAAAAAGCTAGACTGGAGAGGTTCGAATGAGAAAGATAATATATAGTATGCTTTTATTATCACTTTTATCGTGTACAAGTTTAACTTTAAATACTCTTGATGTATTAAGTAATGATATCATTTTAGATAAAGATAGATTTTTAAGGAATATAACAAAGGCATATGAGCTTATAGACACAGTAGATGCAAGTTATGGTTATACATTACAACCATATAAATATAAAAATGTTGTTTTCTATAATTACAAAAAAAATAATTCAAAAAACGCACTTATAATGTTTCATGGAGGAGCTTTTGTTATACATAATGTACAAAGCATATATTATTCTATGCATGAAGATATTCTAGAAAACACTAAAAAGGATTATGAAATACTTTTAGTAGATTTAAAAGGAGAAAAATATCCAAGTCAATCTGTAGAATTAGAAACTGTACTACAATATGCATTAAATAAATATGAAAAAGTTGTAGTTATGGGTGATAGTTCAGGGGGAAATGTTGTATTGTCCACTCTTTTAAAAAGAAGAGATGAAGGTAAAAAGTTACCTGATGCAGTAGTATTAATATCACCATGGACAGATTTAACAAATAAAGTAGCAAGTAGAAAAACTAAATTTTATTCAGATGTTATATTTGGGGAAAAATATCCTAAATTAATGTTGGATAATCCGTATATAAAGGAAGTAGATAATAAATATCATCCATATGTATCTCCTATATATGGAGATTATAAAAATTTTCCTAAAACACTTATACAATGTGGAGGAAGAGAATTACTTTTAGATGATTCAGTAGTAGTGTATAATAAAATGAAAAAAGCTGGTGTAGATGCAAAGCTAGAAATATACGAAGAAATGATACATGATTTTCAATTGTTTACAGTATTTGATGAAGCCTTTACAGCAAGAAAAAACATATCAAAATTTTTAGAAGGGATATATTAGATGAAAAAAAGAATAATAGCAATTTTAATACTGGCAAATTTTTTTATTTCTTGTACAACCATAACAAATAAAGTGTTAGATGTATTTTTAAATAACACAAATTTACCTAAAGATAGTACTTTTACTTTTATACAATGGTTGCAAAAAATGACGGATACATATGATGCAAAAAAAGGATATGATTTGAAAAAATACTCATATAAAGGAGTACTTTTCTATAATTTAAAAAAATCTGATAGCAAAAATGCTGTTGTATATGTACATGGTGGTGGATTTTTAGTTAATTATGTAAACAGTACAAGATTCTATTTTGTAGAAGATTTAATGGAAAAAAGTAAGATAAATTTTGAAACTATATTAGTAGATATGAAGGGTTTACAATATCCTATACAAAATATGGAAACTGAGATAGTGCTAAAATATATTATGAAAAAATACGATAATGTAGTTGTGGTTGCGGATAGTGCTGGAGGGAATATTGCGTTATCTACACTATTAAAAATGCGTGATGAAGGGCATAAAATGCCAGATGGATTAGTTCTTTTATCTCCATTTACAGACTTTAGTAATACTGTTGAAAGTAGAAAAAGTAACTTTAGTGAGGATCTTTTATTTGGTAAAAAAGATGTAGATTTATTATATAACAATCCATATATTAAAAATGTAAAAGATGTAAGAAATCCTTATATATCACCGGTATATGGAACATATGAAGATTTTCCTAAAACATTAATTCAATGCAGTGAAGAAGAAGTGCTAAGAGATGATTCAGTAGTAGTGTATAATAAAATGAGAAAACATGGTATAGATGCAAAATTAGAAATTTATAAAGGCGTTGTACATGCTTTTCAATTAGAGAGTATATTTAATGAAACAAATGGGGCTAGAAAGAATATAGTGAAGTTTTTGGAGGGGATTTATCGTGATAAGGGAGTTAAAGATAAATAATCTTGCAATTATAAAAAATGTAGATATGAATTTTGATGAAAAATTTACTGTCTTAACTGGAGAAACTGGAGCAGGTAAGTCTATAGTATTAGATGGTATATCACTTTTATTAGGAAAAAGATCTAATGTAAAAGATATTATGAAAGATGAAAATGTTCTAAAGGTTCAAGGAGTTATAGAAATTAGTGAAGATTTAAAAAATAGAATTTCCAATATTATAGATGACATTAATTTAGAAGATAATGAATTAATAATTGAAAGACAAGTATTTATTGATGGTAGATCTAAAATAAGTATAAATGGTAAAAGAATAACCTTAGGTGTTTTAAGTGATATAATGGAGCTTGTTGTAGATATACTAGGTCAACATGATAATCAATATTTATTAAAGAAAAATTATCACCAAGAATTGTTAGATGCTTTTATAGATATAAAAAAGTATAACTTAGATGCAATAGTTAAAAATATACGAGAAGTTAATAAAAAAATTATTGACTTTGAAAGTGAGAAACAAAGTATATTAGAAAAAAAAGATCTTTATACATATAGTATTAATGAAATAGAAGAATTAAATCTATATGATGGATTAGACGAAGAATTAGAAAATAGATATAAGGTGGCATTTAATAGTGGTGCAATAATAGAAGCTATGAGTACGCTAGATTATGAAATTAATACAAATATATTACCTAGTATAAAAAAATGTAATAAACTTATTTCAAATTTAAGAGAATTTAATAATATATCTAGCATTTATGATAAATTAGAGGAAATCTTAGACATTTTAAATGATGTACAAATGGATATAGAAATACCTGAAGAAGAAGAAAATTTAGAAGAATTGAATGATAAAATTAATAAAATCAATAAATTAAAGATAAAATACGCAAGTACTATAAATGAAATATTAGAATATAAGGAAAATTTGAGTTCTAAATTAGAAAAATTAGAATATTCTGATGAAAATTTGAACAAATTGAAGGAAGAAAAAGAGAGATATATAAATCAATATTTTGAAAGTGCCAAATTATTAAGTCAAAAAAGACATGAAATAGCAGAAAAAATAGAGAAAGATATAAATTTTGAATTAAAAGAATTAAATATGAAAGATGCATCATTTAGAGTATCTTTTTCTGAAAAAGAAGGATTTAGTGAAAAAGGAATAGACGATATTGAATTTATGATAAAAACTAATGCAGGTCAAGATTATTCAAAATTAGCTAGAATTGCATCTGGAGGAGAAATTTCAAGAGTAATGTTAGCATTAAAGATTGTATTTTCAAAAGTCGATAAATTAGAAACTTTAGTCTTTGATGAAATAGATGCAGGTATATCAGGAGATACTGTAGAACTTGTAGCTAAGAAATTAAAACTTTTGTCTAAAAATGTACAAGTAATCTGTGTAACTCATTCCCCAAATATAGCGGCTAAAGCTAGCGAGCAATTTTTAATATATAAAGAAAGTAAAAATGATAAAACTTTAACAAAATTAAAAAAGCTTGATGAAAATGAAAGAGTAGAGGAAATTGCAAGAATAATATCTGGATCTAAACCAACAAAGGCGTTACTAGAACATGTAAAGGAAATGATGAAGTAAATGGGTGAAAATTTAGTCTATTTAAATGAATTTTTAGATTATTTAAGAATAGAAAAAGGAAATTCTGAAAAAACTATACAAAGTTATAGAGTAGATTTGAGAGTGTTTTTTTCTGTTATTGATAGAGAGTATGATAAAGTTGAAAAAGAAGATGTATACAAATATATAGAATACTTGAAAGAAAAATATAGATATAATTCAGTACAAAGAAAAATATCTAGCCTAAAATCTTTTTATAAATTTTTATATATAAATAAATATGTAAAAAAAGATCCAACTAACACAGTAAAAGTCTTAAAAAAGAAAAAAAGATTGCCAGATATTTTGAGCGAAGAAGAGTTAAAAAAAATAATCAATACTTTCAACCATGATCCTAAAAGTGTAAGAGATAGACTTATACTAGAACTTTTAATAGCAACAGGAGCTAGAATTTCAGAGATTATAGGATTAGAAGTTAAAGATATTGAAGATAGTGAATATAGATATATTAGAGTTCTAGGAAAAGGTTCTAAATATAGATATATACCTATACATAATGAAATAGCAGAAAAAATAAAAAGTTATATAGAAAAAGAAAGAAAAATGTTAATAGAAAAAAATAGAACATTTAAGCTATTTCCTAAAGCATCAAGAGAATTATTTTATAAATCAATAAAAGAGCATGCTAAATTAGCAAAAATAGAAAAACATGTTCATCCGCACATGATAAGACACACTGTTGCTACAATTTTATTAAAAAATGGTGCAGATATAAGGACAGTTCAAGAAATATTAGGACATGCAGGTATAACTACAACACAGATATATACTCATGTAGAAAAATCAAAATTAAAATCAATATATGATAAAGTTAGATTAGGTGATGATAACGATGAAAAGTAATATTAAAATATTTGAATATTTAGCTAATGAAACTAGTGTACAAATAGGAGTTAGTATATTTTTAGTTATATATATATTAAGCTATTTTAATACAATTTCACAAATAACATCTGTACTAGCTACTATTTTATTTATATATATTTTGATAAAAAAGTACTATAAGGAAACAAAGTTTGTTAATTTACCTTTTTTTGTAATTTCAATAGATATTTTAATAGCATATATTTTAAAATTTGGGATAATCTCTTTTAGTACGTACATAATTTCAATTATAGTAATAGTTTATAGTGAATATAAGGACTATAAAAGAAATGGAATATATGATGCTATAGAATTAAGTGTGGTATATTCATTAGTAAAATTTCTATTATTCATCAGAATGTTTTTTTAAAAAGGAGAAGTGAAATTGCTGTAGCTATAGGAAATAATAGGAATAGAAGCTATGTGCTGAAAAAGTGGCGATAAAGTGGCGATAAAAGTGGCGATAAAAAAGTTTGACAAAGAGTTCTATATTTGATAGTCTATATAAAAGGGGGAAACCGTATGAATTATTTTGTTTTAATAGGAATTTTAATAATTGTTATAGGTTTTAGTCTTAAGTTAGATGTACTAGCAGTAGTATTATTAGCAGGTATAACAACTGGACTTGCAGCTAAAATTAACATTATTGAAATTTTAAAAATAATAGGAGAAGCATTTATTAATAATAGATTAATGTCTATCTTCTTTATTTCGTTCCCAGTAATAGCTATGCTTGAGCGTTATGGTTTAAAGGAAAGAAGTGCTAAACTAATTTCTAATTTAAAGAATGCTTCAGCAGGAAAAATTTTAAGTATGTATATGATAATTAGAACGATAGCTTCAGCATTATCTATAAGAATAGGAGGGCATATACAATTTATACGTCCTTTAATATTACCTATGTCTGAAGCAGCGGCAGTTTCAGCAAATAATAGTGAAAAATTATCAGAAGAAAATGTCGAAAAATTAAAAGGTCTAAATGCTGCAGTTGAAAATTATGCTAATTTTTTTGCACAAGATATATTTGTTGGTGCATCAGGATTACTTTTAATTTATGGAACTTTAAAAGAAAGTGGTTATGAAGTAACGCTTAAAGGCTTAGCATTTTACTCTATACCTATAGGTATAATAGCAGTAGTATTTGCAATAATACAATTCTATATCTTTGATAAAAAGATTTCAAAAGGAGGTAAATAATATGGCAGGTATACTTCCTATATTATCAGAGTTAATGTATGTTTTATGTGGTATTGTCTGTGTATTTACAGGATTTAGAGGGCTAAAAAACAAAAGTGGTAAAATAGGAACATTTCTATTTTGGAATATTTTAGCCATAACATTTATATTTGGTAAATATATGCCATATGAATATACAGGTGGACTATTGATTGTATTAGCAGTAATAACACTTACAAAACAACTAAAAATTGGAGAATTTAGTGTTATTAGTGAAAGCTTTAGAATACAAAATAGTGAAAAATTTAAAAATCTAATATTTATACCAGCATTAGCTATAGGGTTAGTAGCATTTGCACTATTACAATTTAAATTTGGTGGCAAATCACTTCCATCTGCTGTTGGAATTGGTGGAGGATCAATAGTAGCATTAATAATAGCTGTAATATTATTGAAACCTCGTACAAATGAAACAATAGAAGATACAACTAAATTTGTAATGCAAGTAGGTGCAGCATCATTATTGCCACAATTACTAGCGGCGTTAGGTGCAGTATTTACTAAGGCAGGTGTAGGAGATGTAATATCTAGTTTAGTTTCATCTATAATACCTCAAGGTAATGTATTTATTGGAATAGTAATTTATGTAATAGCTATGGTAGTATTTACTATGATTATGGGAAATGCATTTGCAGCATTTTCAGTAATTACAGTAGGTATAGCTGTTCCCTTTATAATCTCACATGGTGCGAATCCTACAGTAATAGGAGCATTAGGTATGACAGCAGGATTCTGTGGAACTCTTATGACACCGATGGCAGCAAACTTTAATATAGTGCCAGCATCAGTATTAGAAATGAAAGATAAAAATGGAGTAATAAAAGCACAAATACCTATGGCAATTGCCCTTATTATAGCACACATAATTTTAATGACTATATTAGCATTTTAAGGAGGCAATATGAAAATTTTAGTAACAGGGTTTGATCCCTTTGGTGGTGAAAAGATTAATCCGGCAATTGAATCTGTAAAAAGATTGCCAGATAAAATTTTAGATTCACAAATTATCAAATTAGAAATACCAACAGTATATATGAAATCATTAGAAGCAATAGATAAAGCAATACAAAAATATAATCCAGATGTAATATTATCTATAGGTCAAGCTGGTGGAAGACCAGATATTACAGTTGAAAGAGTTGGAATAAATATTGATGATTATAGAATACGTGATAATGAAGGAAATCAACCTATAGATAAACCTATCTTTGAAGATGGTAAATCGGCCTATTTTTCTAAATTACCTATAAAAGCTATGGTAGAAAACATACAAAAAAACAATATACCAGCATCAATATCTAATACAGCAGGAACTTTTGTATGCAACCATGTTCTATATGGAGTGGCATATTTGTTAGATAAAAAATATCCTAACAAAAAATCTGGATTTATACATATACCATTTTTACCAGAACAAGTTATAGATAAGAGAGGTCAAGCTTCTATGTCACTAGATGTTATAGTTAAAGGGTTAACATCTGCAATTGAAGCAATAATTAAAAATGACGAAGATATAAGCATCGCAGGAGGTACAATATGTTAACTAAACTATTTGTATATGGTTCATTAAGAAAAGGATACCACAATCATCATTATCTTGATGGAAAGGCAACATACTTAGGAACTTATTACATAAAAGGAAATCTATATGAAATAAAGGGAAAGAATTATCCTGCACTAGTTAAAGATGATAATGTTTATACAGTAGGGGAACTATACGATGTTTTAGTTGACTTTAAGCAAATGGATGAAATGGAAAACTATAATCCAAATAATATTGAAAAAAGTGAATATATTAGAACTATAGAAGATGTTTATGATGAAAATTTACAAAAGGTTGAAAGTGCATATATTTACTTATACAATACAAACTTAAAAGATACATTAGGAAAGCAAATAGAAAATAATGATTTTAAGAATTTTAGAAAATAGGGCGTAAGCCCTTTTTTATTTGGTTAAAAAAGTTTTCTAAAAATGAATATGTATAAATAAATAATTTTAATATGCCTACATAATTTGATATATATAGTTAAAAAAATGTAAGTTAAATTATTTTAATAATTAGTTAAAAAATTTAAAATCAAGGTAAACTAAAGGTGACTAGTAAAATTCAATTGAAAGGAGACTTACCCTAAAAAGTAAGTGAAAATATATGAAGAAGATATTATCAACTATAGTTTTATCTATGGCTATTCTTTCTTGCGGTGGAGCAAAGGAAGACAAGGGAAAATTAACATTTTATGCAGGATTGCAAGAAGACCATGCTGCTATGATAGCACAAAAATTCCAAGAAAAAACAGGAATACCTACAGAATTTGTAAGACTAAGCAGTGGAGAAACATTAGCTAGACTTAAAGCCGAAAGAGACAATATGACTGCATCAGTTTGGTATGGAGGACCAGTTGATGGTATGGTTGCTGCTAATGAAGAAGGGTTAATACAACCATATGTTTCACCAGAAGCTAAAAATATTAAAAAAGAATTTAAAGATCCAAACGGTGTATGGACAGGTATATATGTTGGGTATTTAGGGTTTGTTGGAAACAAGAAAATATTAGCTGAAAAAGGTATAGAAATGCCAAAATCTTGGCAAGATCTATTAAAACCAGAATTTAAAGGAGAAATTGTAGTAGCACATCCTGGATCATCTGGAACAGCTTATACAATGCTTGCTTCATTAGTTCAAATGATGGGCGAAGAAAAAGCTATGGAATACTTTAAAAAACTAAATGGTCAAATTAGACAATATACTAAATCAGGTACAGCACCTGGAAGAATGGTTGGTATGGGAGAAACTACTATAGGTATAACTTTCTTACATGATGGTATTAAATATCAAAAAGAAGGATATGAAGATATAATATTAGCTGCACCATCTGAAGGAACAGGATATGAAATAGGAGGAGTTGCATTACTTAAAAATGCTCCAAATGAAAAAGCAGGTAAAGAGTTTATAGATTGGGTATTGACAGCAGATGTTCAAAATTTAGG